>JAFLTU010000012.1:43272-58475 GCA_022509125.1 Muribaculaceae bacterium
TGTGAGCGCGGAGCGCGAATTTTCTTCTTCCCCTCTCCCTGCTGAATTCTTCAGCTGTGTGAGCGCAGAGCGCGAATTTTCTATACCCAGCTGTTCCGGCTCAGTGCCTGCAGATACTCCTCTGCCTCTTGTCTTGTCAACACCAGAATGTGTTGGATCACCTCCAGCCACTCTTCCTGACTCAGGCTGCTTAGCTCTATCCCTTGGGCTCGCTCCCAACGATTCATCCGGTCTAAGTTGCTGTCTCTTCTCGCCTCTTCCGGCGTCGGCTCTGCCAGATTGAATTTCAGTTCTCTTGCCATTGCTTTCTTCTTTATTATCTTTTGTAGTAGAGGTCTCTTCCTCAAAATTAAACAAACTTCCGATTGGCTCCTGGGGCTTTATCTCCTTTTTCCGACTTCTCTTGTCAAATTTTTCCAGCGCTTCCAATGCCTGACGCGTCGCCTCTCGTTTTTCCTTCGCCTCATTAGCTATCCTTTCGGCCTCCGCAAAAATTCCCTCAGCTCTCTCCCCTGATTCTGAAACCCCATCTTCCATCAATGTGATTCTTCCCTCTTTAGGTTTTGTCTGCGAAGCGGGCCTAATGCGATCATGTATCCGCTCCAACAAAACATCAACCATGTTCCCCTTCTGCCCATAGTTGTCTAAGGCTCTTATCGTGGGGTCATACTTCGCAAAGTTCGCTTCTATGTCGTTGCCCTCGGTCGCCTTCTTCGCTATCCATTCATCCAGATATTCACTCAATACATCTTTCTGCATCTGTCTTGAGTTTATATCATCATTGAAGGTCGGCATTTTGGCCGGATCGCTCAACACGTCGGCAACAAATCCATCAAGGGGTTCCCATATCTTTTCCGAATTTTCAAATAGCCATTCGCTAACTGCTTCCTTGTCCCCCTTGTCCGGATAACTGGGAGTAACCGCTCCCCCGCGGTTTTTATCCTGTGGTTTATCCTCGTTCCCCCCCTTAACCAATTTCTTCGTTAATTTCGGGTCTTCAAGCTCTTCACATACAGCTACCCTTCTGCCCGATCTTACGAGTTTAGGCAAATAGGCGTCAAGAGCCTGATGGGGGAAACCTGCCAATTCTACTGCTCCTTCCTTCCCGTTGGATCTCCTTGTCAAAGTGATACCCAATATTTTTGATGCATCAATCGCATCCTGCTTTAACACCTCATAGAAGTCTCCCACTCGGAACAATAAAATTGCATCCGGGTGTTTCTTCTTCATTTCCTCATACTGCTTAAGTATCGGCATCTGCGCTCCTGTAGCTGGCTTCTCTTCCCCCTGAGTGTCTTTTGTCGCAGGTGTCTGTTTGTCTTTGGGCGCCTCTTTAGGAAGATACTTATCCGCACTTTCCTTTATTGAATCCAGAAGTTCTTTATATGTCGGATTATTAAGCCATGTCCGATTATCATAGCCTATCACATAAGATAAGTCATCTCCTCTCTTAAGCCTGGTGCTTACCTCAGAAACCTTATATCCTCTACCATCATTCTTAAAAGCAATCTCAATTCGTAACGGTTCATATCCCTTCCTTAAAGGAATACGCATAGTAATTATGCCTCTCTTATCATTAAAGTTGGTATGAATCACATCCTCACCTTCGGGCATATCTTCAAAATTGAGACCTAAATCAAAGGCAAGTTGCTGAGCCAATTTTACACTATCTGTCGCAACCTTTTTCTCAACTTCTGAAATATGGTCACCGCTCTCATAATATCCAAGAACGCCAAGCTGTTCATTTATCTTGTTAAGAGTATCATCTATCTTGTTAATCCCGCTCGTTATTTCTCTGGTTTTTGTATGGACATCGCGTGCGATGTCTGTCCCTCCTTGTGTAGTAGCGATGATAGTATCTGCCTCTTTTTCAATAGCTCTTGCTTCCGCTTCAAGAGCCTCCGTATTTGTTCTTGTTTGTTCATCTTCTTGTTTCCTTTGTTCATTTCTTTCCTCTATTAATTCTTTCTCAGCCTGACGGGAGACCCTCTGTGCCTTGAACTCTGCTGCCCTCGTTTCTGCCTCTCGCAAAAGATCTTCAGCCGGTCCCGTCGCCCTCTCTCGCAAAAGATCTTCAGCCGGTCCCGTAGCCCTCTCTCGCAAAAGATCTTTAGCCGATCCAGTCGCCTTCTCTCGCAAAAGATCTTTAGCCGTGTGAGCGCGGAGCGCGATTCTCTCTACATCAAACCTATCCACTTCCTCCGATGGAGTGAATTCAACATCCTCATATCCCGGAATACGTTTAACTCCCTCATAGAATGATTTTAACCAAGGCTTTATCTTATCGCCCAAACGGTTGCTCATTGCCCTCGCAAATTCATCAAAGCTCACTATGCCCTGCTCGATATATCCGATTGAGTAATTTACCCCGGCCGCATAAATCTGTCGCTTCTGTTGAGGTGTCAATTCATCAAGGTCTTTAAACCTTGTATCGCCTACTTCCTCCTCCCCAATTCCTAAAAGATCTCGAAGGATATCCTCATCTCGTTTCATATCCTCCGTTATCTTCAATGTCTTACTGGGAGAAACCGCGCTCCCGCGGTGTTTATCGTCTCGTGTCGTAGGTGCTATATCCACCACATCCTCCACCACCGTGGCCTTAGGTTCTGGACCATTCACAACCTCCTCAATCGTTTTCTCATTGCCAGGCCTCTTTATAGGTCGCCCATGATCGCTTAATTTCGTATCCCCCTTCGTTTTGAGGTCTTGGAATATTCCCTCCACATTGACCCGATTTATGGGAGAGGGTTTCTCCTCTCCGGGTTTTGTCTGCGAAACGGGCTTTTCCGGCCTCTCCTCTCCGGGTTTTGTCTGCGAAGCGGGCCTTTCGATTGCTCCCCTCAAATCTTCTTTGCTCAACGGTTGGCTATCCGCTAGCTTTTCGGATACATCCTCCCCTTCAGGATTATCTATGAGGTTCACCAATTCTTTGGCCGCTTCCTCGCTCCTCATCATATACCCTCCTTCATTCCGGTCATACCAACCTTTCGGTGTTTTCTTCCCGGAACTCAATGGCTCGCTGATAAGACGCTTGGCTGCTGCCTTTTCATCAGCAGTCAATTCTCGGCTAAACTTTACAAGACTGATGTCACTCGTTTTCCCTTTCTTGTTGGTATAGGTCGTAGGAGTAACGGTAGCCCTCACTTTCCTTTCCTCAATAACTTGTTGAGGCTCTATACGTCCCTCTTCCTCTTTTACATCAGAAATCCTTTCCTCTCTTTCCTTTTGAAGATTTTCTAGCTCATTTTCAAACCTTCCTTTAAAATATTCAAATATTTCCGGTAAATACTGCTCTGTTTTATCATAAGTCCCCTTATTTACAGCAAGTCTATATTTCCCTCTGAAAGAGTCATAGGAAACCTCAAAATCTTTTGCTTCCTTCCCAAATACATCAAACGGAGATTTTTCTTGAACCTCCAGCTTGAATGCCTCTAAGGCAACATCATATAACACTCCTCGAACTAACGGACTCAAGTCTGGTGTCTCCGGCATTTCTGCCTCCGTCCCATACCAAGGTTTATTTTGCCCTCCAGAAGAAAGCTGTTCTTCTCCTTTCTTTTTGACGTTAGAATACTCTGCAAATGGCTTTGTCTTCCTCTTCGAAGACTCAATCCATTTCTCAAAGTCCCCAGTTGAAACCTCGGTTACATCTATGCGTCTCCCATTCTCCCAGCCCTTTTCATAATTGGATAGATAGGCCTCATAGGCTTCCTCTTTGCTGCCGAAACCCAACATAACCTTATGCTCGTCAAATGTGCCATCCGGATTATATTGATCCACAACAAACACCTTCTCCCAATTCCAATCGGGTTCCCCATCTCTTTTTGTCTGCGAAGCGGGTCCCCCGCCATCCTCTCCATTCTTCAGCTGAGTGAGCGCGGAGCGCGAATTATCAACTTCCCCTCTCTCCTCCGGGTTCTTCAGCCGTGTGAGCGCGGAGCGCGAATTATCAATACCCTTCAGATACACATCAATGTGATCTCCGTCTACTCCCTCGGTCCCTTTTATATACCCGTAGGTATGTTGCATCTCCGTGCGCCATTCCTTGCCATCCCGGTCTCGTCCACTCCTCACGCTCCCTTTCGGATTCTCGATAGTAACATCAAAATTTCCTATCTTTACATGGCCCTTCTTATAATTCCCTGCCTCCTTCTGTGCCTCAGTCGGCTCCGTATTTACCTCAGCTTCTGCCCTCGAAATATCCCTCTTAAGCTTGGCTTTTTCTGCTATCTTCTCCGCTTCTACAAATATATCCCTCGGTCTCTCTTCCGATAGAACTTCAACATTTGCAGAACTTTCAGCCCCATTCCCTTGTTTATCTTCAGACAACGTATTAACTTTGTCCCTAGATTCTAAAACATTCGCAAGAATGTCCTTATAAAGGGATATACCTCCGTGAGGCTTCGACGCTGCGGTTTGAAGGGTATCTCCCTTCTTTATTTTATCATCTACAAATACTTCGTGAACATACAGCCTATTCTTGTTGGCATCCTGCATGACTCGACAAAATACATAGCAACGTTGGCCCTTATAGTTAATAGGGTAGGCAAAATAATGATCCAATACTCCTCGTTCCCTGTTATCAGGCAGGGTGCCTAAATAAACAGCATTTTCAAAGCCTTCTACAAGGGATGTTATTGCATCAAGTTTCATCTGTCCATACCTATGGGCTAATGAATTCTCGATAGAACCCCGGTTTATCTCTACTTCTCCCGCTTCAGTATCATAAAAAGCCGGCTCTCCTACATTGTCATCCCACCACTTTTCAGCCGCTTGTCGTGCTGTTAATTCTTCACTCCTCTTTATAATCCCTTCTTCTACCTCTATTGCTTCCGCTTCTTGCAACTGATTCCCACGAGCTTTCTTCTCCTCTTCTGTCATTTCTCGCGGATTAACTATCCTTACTGTTCTAGTCGATTCTTTAAAATCCGGGGATTCTTCTTGGGAATGTTGTAAACCTCTTTCTCTATCGCGCTCTTCAGTATTCTCAACTTGTTCAATTCCCTCGCCTCCTCTGCCAGATTCTGTTGCTCTTCGCTTCCTATCTGCAATGGCTTCTTCAACTCGTTGCTGTAATTCTTTTGGGGTTGCATTTCTAAAATGTTCATTTACTTGGGTTAATATTTCTTCTTTACTGGCTACACCTCCCGTAAACATGTCAATCTGCCCAGCCGCCGACTGACTGGCCTCAACATTATAAGTGGCCAATACTTTACGGAGTTCGCTCGGCCTTCCACTATTAAGGATATCTGCCAATAAGAGGGTGGTCGCATCTTTAACTATGCTGTCTCCAAACTCATCATCAAACAATCCAGCCTGGCGCCCAAAAGGACTTATTGGCATTCCCTCTGTATAAATATCTGGCATCGCTGTTTTAGCTCTCTGCACAAGATCCACCGCCTTTGCAAGTTCCTCACTCAAATCATAGCCCCGATTGGAAAGTTTTCGGTTGGAGGCTATTTCATTCAATCCCATCACTATTGCCTGACGCAATGTGGGAATAGAGATTATCTGTCTAACTGCATCAGGGTTACTCTGGAATACTTTCCCGATAAGAATATTCTCAATTAATTCCTTCCCGGCCACACTCAATGACGTCCCCGTTCGCAATTCGGGCATTTGCTTGTCATTAATAACTCCCGCCTGCATGAGTTGACCTAACGCCTGCGCCACAGCTTTCTCATCTGCATAGAAATCTGATAACCTGTCATACCGGCTGATATCATCCACAATATTCCCAAATACATGGTCAGGCACGATCTTGCCTAACTTCACTGCCGCTTCCGGTTTGCTCTGGCTCTTCATCTCTTGAGCATTAAACCGTGAAAAGGTTGTGGAATCATAGGGCAAATCTTCATCCGGCACAAATACAAGGCGTGGATTATCAAACCCTTCCACTATCTCCGGAATAAATCCATACTTCCTGCCAAATTCTCTAAGATAATCAATATAGGCTCTATCCGTGCCCTGCTTTGCTGCCAATTCTCCACTCATCGTGCGGTTATTGCCCGATAAGACTATCCCATCCTTGCTAACTATGACCGGTGTTTGCAACGCTCTGCTATCATAAGCGTTTGCTATCTCTTCCACAATTCGCTGAGCCTCCTTGTCGCTCTTATAATCTCGGTCATTTACGCTCTGTCCGTTTGAATCAATCGGGAATCCCTCGGTCGGTGCGTAGGCATTATTGACATCATGGCTCGGAGTAGCCGCTCCTGCTTCGGTCAATACATAATGGCCTCGGATAGTACTGCCGTCAGGTAGGGTAACGATATCAGCATTCCCCTCTATCTTGTTAGCATTATCCCATTTCTCCTTGATTCTTGGATTTACTGCATGGATGCCTATGGCTTCTTGTTCTGCCTCCTTTTCGGCTTTTATCCTTTGTTCCTCCTCAAATTCTGCTTTTGCCTGTTCATGGGCAACCCGGTTCCTTTCCTCCTGTTCTGCTCTCTTATTTCTTAATTCTTCATTCTTAATTCTTTCTGCTTCTGTCTTGACGGCTTTCCATTCGTCAAGCTCCTTTTGGTAAGCATTTACTTCAGCCTCCCATGCTTCATGGGCAACTCTATACTCTTCCTGAGCCTTTCGCATCGCCTCCTTCATCTGGAGAGGACTCCCACTTAATTTCGGAGCCTTATATTGGGGCTCCTTCTTCTGCAAGGCTAATAGGGATTTCTCCGACTGATCTATTTGTGCATCAACTACGACTGATGCCTCCTCCCTATTCCCTTCAAACAATTCCACTGTCCCCTGCCAGGTCGGACGGGTTTCCTCCTCCCGGGTTTCTCCTTCTTCGCCTTCTGTCTCCAAAGGAGTCTCGCTCGTGAGGGTTTCATCCTCCGCTTTTTCCCCTTCTTCGCCTTCTTCTGTTGATTTCTCAACATTCTCCATGACCCCTAATATCTCCTCCTGTCTGACCTCTGCCGCTCCGTCTATCTCTGCTACGGCTTTTGCATACTCTTCATCTGGATTAAGGATCTCTACCAATCCCGATAAAAATTCAGGGGCCGTCAGTTCAACTCCACCCTTCTCAGGGTTATAGACCCATATCTCCGACGACGATGCTCCTCGGTCAACTCCACTGCCATCATTATGCATCGCCAATTCTCCAACCAATATATAGACCTCCTTCCCTTCTACGGTCAACGCCTTCTCGATGTCTCCTCTCTCCCTGTGAGTGATGCCATCTATTTCTGCCCTAACTTTAGTCTTCTTATGCTCTGCTCCCTCAGATATCCCCTCTAAGGCCCCTCGTAGACGAGCCTGTATATTGATATAATTTGCAATGGCTTCTTTTTGTCCCGAAGTATACCCGGCTTCTACCAATAAATTGACTGGATCGTTAAACCACCCAAGCTTATACAAAATTTCTTCCCCATTTTCACCAAATTGTGCCTCGATCTCTGACTCTGCTTCCCTCAGCAAGGTCCCCAAATCTTCTACCTCTTCATGCCATTCGCCCCAGCCAATCCCTTCATCTGTCCTCCCTTCTGGGTCTATGTCCCATGAAAAGCCTTCTTCAGTTAGAGTCCAATCCTTCCCTTCCTCATAGGCCAGCTGGCGTCTCTGTTCATATTCTTTCTTTACCCAGTCCGATTCTCTCCCGAAGAGAATATCAGCATACCGGTTAAGAACTTCCATCTCCTTGGCCGAACGATTCTCTTTTTTCTTATTGAGGGCCTTCTCAATATCAACTCCTGTCTCTTCCTTAATATCTTTTCTAAGTCGAGAGGTCATTCCTGGCCTTATGGCTTCTGCATACTGCTCGCCTATATTGACTATATTTAACTCCGATTCCCTCTGAAGCCTCTCGATTTCTCGGTCTGCTTCCTTCTGATTCTTGAAGGTCCGATCTGTCACAAAATTTCCATTCCTCGACAGTGCATTAACTGTCACACTCCCATCTTCATTCCGCTGACTGCTCCAGCCGGTTATCGTCGACAAAGGCAACATTCTTCCCGTAAGAGCATGATAAACCCGCTGGCGCGTCTCCTCACTAACACTCTCGTCTCTTATGAGTCTCTCCGCCTCAGCATATCCGTCAAAGTCTCCCCCCGAAATTTCCGCTTCCAAACTCTCTTCCCACATGTCCGGTCGCTTGATTATTTCTCTAGACTCTGATGTCTCTTCCCCTGTTTCCTTGCGGCTTAATAGCTCTCCTAGTTCCGAATAGCCCCGATCCTTAAGCTCTCTGATATTATCTTCGCTCAGTATAACATCCAAGGGAGACCGATCTGCTACTCGCTTAATCACTTCGCTTATCGTCTCTCCTCGTCTACGATTTTCACTCCTTAATTCCTTCAATACATCCGTGGCCCCTTTAAATGCCCCCTCAGGATTCATTAGAAGCCCTGATCCCTTCATGCCGGCTATCGTTCCTATCGATCCCCCCCAGGTATCCCATACTAAACTGTTGCGGGCCGCTCTCCTGGCCTCCGACCGTGATTCCTCGTCTCCAAATTGGCTATAACCATACTTATCGGCATACCTCCGGTCGAATTCATCATCATCCATAAGATAAAACTCAGCTATCTCCGGCATCGCAAACACTGTGCCCTCACCTACTATGGCCGCAACTTTCTCTCCTCCTCTGGCTAAAACTTTGGCCGTCGCGCTTTCTAAGGCTTTTACTCCCTTATCTCCAACTGTATGAACCGTGCCTCCTACTCCTCCTATCGCTGATCCTAACACGGCCCCACGACCCATCTTTTCTAATACCTGGCCCGCGGAAAATCCTTCATGGAAATTCCCCGAATCATCATACCATCCCCCGTCTTCCCATTGTTGACGGGCATTCCCCAACCCCTCAAATACCATGAAATTTCCCCCCTGGGTCAGGGCCTGAGTCCCTAATCGTCGTAAAAAATAATTCTGCACATATCTCTGTGCAGCCTCTTCGCTCATATTCAAGCCAAATCTTCCTGCCATCATGCGGGCCGCTCTCCCACTGATAGCTTTCCCAAACATCCCTCCGGCATAGGCCTCCGGCGCGGTTAGCATCTCCCCTGCCATATGGCCCCCTTCATACCAGCCTCCTGCCTCCGGGCCTCGCTCCTTAAGTTTTTTCCCTAATGCCCACGACTCTGTAAGCCTTTGTCCTCCTTCATAATCTGTGCTTAGCCCTTTATCGGTCTGTGATTTATTCTCATAGCCTCGTTGTTCTTTCGCTGATTCTAGTGCTGCCTTGTTTATCGAGGCATTATATACTCCCATAGTCCATGAGTTGGGATCCAACAGTCCATTTACCAGACCTTGACCCAACTTTTGATACCAATGGCTATCTGAAGCCTTTGTCCTCTCATCAAATTCGCGCAACGAACTCTCAAGGGCTGCCACTTCTGCCGTCGCCCTTTCTATTTCCTTGTCCAGCGAGCTCTTCGAATGGGCTATATTTTGAGCATCACGCGGGTCTACTCCTCCTGCCACAGACGGTGCCCCAAACGCTGCATACCACGGCCTCTGCTCTTCATTCATCCCCTTCTCCCTCTTTTGCATAAGACCCCGCAGTCGCTCTTCGGCCTCTTCAAGCCTTGTCTCTACCTTCTTGCGAAGTTCTCCTACTGCCATCCGATCCTCCTCTGGCATCGATGCTAGTATAGCTGCCTCTGCCTCCCTCATCTGACGAAGCTCCTCATAATCGTTCTGTTCTTCTTGATCCTGAGAGTAATCCGATAAGCCCGCTTCCTTTATCCTCCCCATAAAGCGCTCCATCTCCTTCGGACTCAATCGTGACAAGTCTTTCCCCTTATAGGTGAAATATGTGTCCCGGAAATCCTCATAACTCATTCCATCCTTCCACAGTCCCTCTTCCTTCTTCTTTTCATACCATGCCCTCCTTTTCCCATAATCGCTCATCTCCCGAGCAAACTCCTCATAACTCCCGGGCAAATCCTTATCCCCTCTCTGCTTTAAGACATTATAGAGACCCTCTAATGTGTCAAGACCTCGTTCACTACTCTCCACAGGGGTCCCGATCTCCCCATACGATTCCCTCATCGCATCTGAAATTTCCTTGCGCCTATCTTTCCCCTTACGCCAATCCGCCTTCTCCGCACTTAATTTCCCCGTGCTATAGTCATAGAGCACTGGTGAATTCCCATTCCTAACCAGGCGCTGTTGCTCTTCTTTCAAAGCATACGCGCTCTCCCCAAGCCTGGTCCGGTTCTCGGGAGCCCCAGTGGTCCCAAACCATCTGTCCTCCCAGGGCTCCTCGGCTTCCTTCTTCCCTCCGGCCTCAGTCCCTCCGGTCTGAGTCCCCTTAAGACTCGATGGTTTAACTTTAACCTCTCCTCCGGTCTCAGTCCCTCCCGAAGATTTGATCGTTGCCTCTCCTCCAGGCTCAGTTCCCTTAAGATCCGATGGTTTAACTTTTCCCTCTTCCCTGACCGGTGTATCCGGTCCGAATCCAATATTTATCTCAAACTGCTCAAACGGGGCCATATCATACCCTTCCCCTACTAGCGCATCATAATATTTTCGCCTTTTGGCCGGATCCTTCAAATTCTCCCTGAATTGTTCCTCAGGCAGCATATCATAACCCTCGTTAATAAACGCTTGATAATATTTCGTGATCTTATCCTCAGCCATAATCTATTGTAATATTGGATTGATTGGGTTTTCTTTGTTGATTTCTTGTCTTTTGTTTTTCCGAAAATTAGGCGCCCGGATCCTTTTTCTTCCCTTGGGATTTTTCACCAGAAGTTCCGGAATCTGCTCCGGGATCTTTTTTCTTGGGTTTCCCAGGCACAACTTGTTCCTTGGTGGTCGTTTTCTTCTTTTCAACCTTACCCTGCCTCTCTGTCACAGTTGTGTTGACCTCTTCCCATACATCGGTCCCCTCCTGTTTCGCAAACATCTCCGCAGCATCCTTATGGGCAAAATAATGAGGTTTGCCATCCTTATCCCAAGCTCGATATTGATAAGGATTGCTCCTCCCCGAGGCCGCAGTCGCCGCCCGGTTCCGTTGTTCCTGGCTCTCATAAACCTTGCCCTTCTTGGCTAGATTCTCTGCCTTCAATCTCTCCTGTTCTGGTGCAGCCTCAGCCGCCACTTTTTTCCTCTGGGCATCATATCCCGCTCCATCAGCTTTTGCAAGGGCAGCTGCATATTGAGGTCCAAACATTTTTTCCTTCCTCGCCGCTTCCTCCCTCGCAAGCCGCCTAGCCTCCTGACGAGCCCTCAAGTCATTCACATTCTTGGCCAACTCCCCTTCAGCGTCCGCTAGCTTCCCGGTCAGATTGTTGTAGGCTTCCTCTTCCTTCTCCCTCTCTGCCCGCATCTTTTCTATCCATTGGTTCGTCCTCTCAAGCTGACTCGTGCTCCCCTTATACATATCCGGAGCATACTGGCTCGTATAATACAAATTCCCAAGACTCCTAAGCCCGTCGCTCAAGGCCCCGATTATTCGCTTGCTCCTCTCCTTCTTCTCTCTCTTGGCCCTATCCTCCGCGCTTTCTGGTGCTTTAAGTCGGTCAATCGCATCCTGTAGGGTCAGGATTTTCTTCTGGCCGGCCCTGACTATTCCATCCATTTCCCGAGAATCCTCACCACTCTCCCCCATCTCATCCGCATGCCTCCCAGGATCCACCTTCACCTGAGCTCCCTCCGGAAACAAAACCCCATTCCGGGTCTGCCCATTGACTGCCACATCCGAGCCCGCATTTCCGGTCTGTCCTTTGACAGCCTCTGAGCCTGCATTTCCCCCCTTCTCTTCTCTATCATTTAGAGGAGCCACATAGCCCCCCTGGTGCGCTGCCGCGTAGCCAATCTTGTCCTTTTCTTCCTCAGCCATCTCTAATTATACGTTTTTCTTTTCGCCTTACTAAGCCAGCCCCTACTATCCCTTTTATCGTCTCCTTCCCATTAACCTCCTCCCCATTTTGTCTCCTGAGCCGACCCCCTAGCCCTCTCAAGCCTTTTCTACTAAGTCCGCCCCTTAGCCTTCTCAAGTCTTTTCGACTAAGTCCGTCCCTTAGCCTTCTCAAATATACCCGTCCCTGAATTCATGAGATTACTGACAGTCCCACTCATTCCAGGCAACTGTGTCTTCAGCCCCGCGCTCCCAGCCGATGGCCTATTCTCCCTACTCTTCCCAACCACCTTCACTATAATTTTATCCATACCGTTTCCTCCCATATAAGTTTTTCCCTATTCTCTATTCTCTAATCACTATCCTCTATTATCTATCCTCTATTCTCTGCCTAAAAAGCTGACGCAATCCCGGCCCCCGCATCAGCCACGCCTTTAACTGCCGTAGCTATCTGTCCCGCCTTATTCACCTCAATATTGTTCAGAGCATCATTCAAAGACGCATCCCTCTGCTGATATTGTTGCTCGATCATATCCTTCCTTCGGTCCCCAGCCACAGCTATCTGACTCGTCGCATCTGCCAATGCCTTGGCATTCGCCGCCTTCGTGGCCGCAATGCTCTCCTCCGTCCCACCGGTCACTGCAGCTGCCCCCGCTGCCTGCCGATTCCTGTTCTTTATCGCCTCCTGGGTCATAGTCAGAATCCGCTGAGCATCTGCCCGCTGAGTCGCATCCTCATTATATCGCCTATTATACCAGGCCTCGTTTCTGGCCTGCTGATCCTCCAAATTGCTCTTCACTCGCTTCATTGCATTCGAAGCCTTTATCCCTCCAAATATTTGGCCTATCCCGCTGATAGCCCCTCCAATCAAACTCCCTATCATATATCCTATCTATTTTTGACTTTTTATACTCGCTTATACTTGCTTTATACTCGTTTTATACTCGCTTAATAACTCAAAACATAACCCTCTCCCCCAAAATTAAAAACCTATCTTTGTCCTAAACCTTTATCTTTTGAGGCTCGTAGACCCGATGCCTCCAAAAGACATTCTAACTACTTTTACTACTTTTAGAATCATGGGACGACAAAAAAACGATGGACGTGGCCGACTCGGCGGAAGAGCCCCAGGCACCCCAAATAAAGAAAACCCCCTCAAAGGATTTCTAAGGGCCCACTCCCTGGAATATTTCAAACCCAAATCCCAGACGGAGGCCGACGGCTCCCCTCGAAAAATCCATATATATATCGAAGGTGGAGAAGCCAAAACCCTTATCCTCGCAGATGCTGAAGGAAAACCCCTCATTATGTCCGACTTCGATGTCGACATGCTTCAACTTAAAGACGTCGAACGAGTAAACGCCGAAATCCGGCTCCTCGAATTCCACACCCCAAAAATGAAATCCGTCGACGTCGACGTTGATCTCCATGGCTCCGCTTCCCTCAGCATCGAGGATAGACTCAGCCAGCTTTTGAACCCCGACACCGATAACTAAAGTTTCACTCATAGCAAATAAAAAGCGCCCAGTCTGTGAAGATAGGCCGCTTTATTTTTAACCAAACCTTAATATCCAGCAATGACCCTCAATATATCCTTATCTTTAAAAGAAAACCAAAACAAAACCAAACAAAAACCATAGGTTTTAATTTTTCCTCCTTTTTTAAAAACCAAAACAAATCCTAATTAAAACCTCTCGCGCGCGCGTGCGAAGAATCATATATATGAATCATAAAATAGATATGTTTTAAGGAATAAGGAATAAGGAATAAAGAATAAGGAATATATACATAAAGAATTATTGTAGTAGTAGTACGTCAACAACGACATTTTTCAAACTTTTTAAAGAAATTTTTTAAGTAAAAAAAAGCCCGGCTCCGCATCTCTGCAAAGTCGGGTAGAAAAATTTTAAGGGAAAAGGGGGGCCGGAATTTTTATTTCTTTCCGTACAGCACCCAGTCCATCACCCTCCGGTTGGCCTCGTCAATTTTCTCCAAGTCCTCGTCTATGTAGATATCGGTCACAGTCTTGCTCCCATGGCCGAGCGACAGCTTAATGTCGTCCTTGCTTATTCCTATCTTCCTGGCGATAGTGGCCCATGTGTGACGTGCCCAATAAATAGTTAAATCAGGGAAAAGTTTATTTTTGTCATCCTTCTTCCCCCCTAGGCCCGTTCTCTTCATGCCCATACACTGTAAGGCTATGTTCATTTGCCGGCTGAAATTCTTATAATCCTTCCACCGGTCCAGAATAGACAACAGATACTTCTCTCCCCTCCATTTTTCAATAATGGCCTTAGCCTCCGGTTCCACTTTCAAAGAATATTTCCTATGTGTCTTTGCCCGCTGATATTCAATCCTGCCATCCGAAGTGATTCCATTAAGATGGGCCAAATCCACAGGATTAATCCCGATGAGAAAAAAAGTCAACTTGAACATATCCTGATAGAGTTCCGCATATTTCTCCACCTTACAATTAAAAATCAGCCTCAAATTCTCCACACTTAGATTCCTCTTAACCGTTTCTTCATTCTTCAACTTAAACTTCCTGAATGGATAGCAACTGATCACCTCATCATCCAGCGCATCATTAAACACAGCCCGGATATTCCGGAAATGGATGTTCCTGGCATTTCTCGCCGGAGAAGTCTTGGAAAGAAACGTATCAAAATCTCTGAGCCACTTCACCGTAATATCCTCAAAAGTCAGATGGGGAAGGTCTATTTTCTCCTCTAAAGCATACTTCTCGATCTGGATCCACGTCCGGTCATACAGATTCCTTGTGCCTTCCGCCGGCCTTGTCTTAGAAAACTCCTCATATCTCATCTTGAAATTGTTGGGTGGAATTTCCGGAAGCTCAATCTTCTTATCCGAGAAAAACTCCTCCACAATCAAATTCTTCACCTCGCAAGACTTCATCCCTTTGAATGCCCCATCCGTCTCTTGCTTCAACACGAAAGACTCAACCCTCAATTTACGTTCGGAGAGCAAATTATATAATTCCTCATCGGCAGGGCGCTGCCGCTTGGCGCTCCAGTCTTTTGGATGGATATTAATGTTTAGTGGGATTAAGGCACGCACATTGTCTTTGTAAATACACAACTTCAGTGGCGCCACACTGCCTTTCTCGACACCTCGGCAGTCAAGGTAGAAACGAATTTTAACCATAATCTTAAAGTCCGTCCCAACGCTACCAAAAACCACTTGCTCAATATTTGCTCAAAAATGGCAGTATTTTGATAATATTTTAATAGTTTTTGGCAGTGATAAGGGATTTTTTTTAAGATTGGCCTCTCTTTTTGGTAAAGAAGAGGAGGTTGTAATCATTTGATTTTCAACCTCCTTTCTCTCAGTCGGGGTGACAAGATTCGAACTTGCGACCACACGCCCCCCA
>JAFLTU010000013.1 GCA_022509125.1 Muribaculaceae bacterium
AGGAAGAGGAATGCCAGGAATTGATTTCAAAAATGATGAAGGAAGATGTGGAGGGTATCTTTTATTGGGAACCCCAAGCTCCTCCCGGTTATAACGATGGCTACAATCTGGGATGTTTCCTTAATGGAACTCCTACTCAAGCTTTGGAAGCCTTCAAGGAATGAAAAAATGAATAATAGAAAACAGTGGTAAATATTTGATATCATGAATAGAAAGATAGATTGATTTCATGTTTATTGGTTACGAAAAGCGAGGAACGTGATGGAAAAACCGTCGCGTTTCTTTTTATTTAGAGGGTAACTAAAAAAACTTTTTTAAGAGAGGGAGTGTTTAAATAGTAGCAATTTAGGATAACATCAAATAAAAAGGCCACATGACAGCGCAGGAGGCATCCAATCGGATAAATGAACTGAGAAACGAGCTTCACCGACACAATCATAATTACTATATTCTGAATAGTCCGGAGATTTCTGATAAGGAATTCGACATGCTTATGAAAGAGCTGGAGAGACTTGAAGAGGAGTTCCCGGAGTTTTATGATCCTTTGTCTCCGTCTCAGAGGGTAGGTTCGGATTTAAGCAAGGATTTTGTGCATGTGGTGCATGAAAGACCAATGATGTCGCTTTCTAATTCCTACTCAATAGAGGAGGTTGACGAATGGTTTGAGCGAGACAGAAAAGCTTTGGAAGGAGAGGAGTTTAGTGTGGTCGGGGAAATGAAATTTGACGGAGTTTCCATCTCAATCTTTTATAAGAATGGAGAATTGGAAAAGGCGGTGACACGTGGTGACGGCACACAGGGAGACGATGTGACAGCTAATGTCAAGACCATACGAAGCATACCTTTAAAGCTGCAGCCCGGCGACTGGCCAGAGAGCTTTGAAATCAGAGGTGAAATTCTGATGCCGTGGGAGGTTTTTGAAAAACTAAATGCAGAAAGAGCCTATAATGAGGAGCCGCTTTTCGCCAATCCACGTAACGCTGCTTCGGGCACTTTAAAAATGCGTAAATCAAGTGAGGTGGCCAAGCGCCATCTTGATGCACGTTTCTATTATCTTTTAGGCGACAATCTGCCCTTCGACAATCATTATGACAACATGCTGGCGGCACGCAGTTGGGGCTTCAAGGTTTCTTCGGCTATGAAACTTCTCACCTCTCTTGAGGAAGTGGATGAATATATAAATTATTGGGATGCGCATCGCAAGGAATTGCCTGTGGCTACTGATGGTCTTGTTTTCAAAATCAATTCCTTCCGGCAGCAGTTAAATTTAGGTTACACTGCTAAATCCCCACGCTGGGCCATAGCTTATAAATTCAATCCGGAGAATGCTTGCACGAGGCTCCGATTTGTTTCTTTCGAAACAGGGAGGATGGGCATCGTGACTCCTGTTGCAAATCTTGAACCTGTGCTTCTTTCGGGCACGATTGTGAAGCGTGCCTCTCTTCATAATGACGATATAATCCAAGAACTCGATATTCATGAAGGTGATTGGCTATATGTAGAAAAAGGAGGAGAGATCATCCCTAAGATTACAGGTGTTAATGAAGGACAACGCACTCCCGGAGCCGCTAAGATTCATTTCGTAAAAGATTGTCCTGTTTGTGGCACAAGATTGGTTAGAATCTTTGGGGATGCAGCATGGTTTTGCCCCAATAAGTATGGATGCCGTCCACAATTGACCGGGAAGATTGAACATTTCTGTGCGCGCAGGATGATGAATATCGATGGAATCGGGGAGGAGACTGCAGAACTGTTGTTTGACTGTGGCCTCGTGGAACGGATAGCGGATCTTTATGATTTAAAACAGGAGCAATTAGAGGCGCTTGAAAGGATAGGGGAGAAAACTGCTGCTAAGATTATAAAAGGAATTGAAGATTCAAAACAAGTGCCGTTCGAACGGGTTGTTTATGCTTTATCCATCCCAAATGTGGGCGAGACTACGGCTAAAAGGCTCGCTCTGGGAGTCAAAACAATGGAGAATCTTCAGAAGATGACGGTGGAAGAAATCAATGAGGTGCAAGACATCGGGCCCGTGATTGCAAAATGTATTTATGATTTCTTACGTGACCCTGTAAACATAGATAACATCGCCAGGTTGAAGGCTGCCGGAGTGCAAATGCAACTATCTGAAGACAAGTTGGCTCCCAAGGGAGATAAACTCGAAGGGAAAACGATTGTGATTTCCGGAGTCTTCTCCCATCATTCGAGAGACGAATATAAGGATATGATTGAGAGAGAGGGAGGGAAGAATGCCGGAAGTATTTCGAAGAATACGAGTTTTGTGCTCGTGGGTGAGAATATGGGTCCGGCAAAGAAAGAGAAATGCGTCAAACTGGGAATACCGATGATTAGTGAAGATGATTTTTTGAAGATGTTAAGTTCAGATCCTGAGCCTGCCCAAGAATAGAGGATAACGAAAAGTTGAATTCAAAACTTAAGCTTCACTATCGCCACTATTCACATAAGGATATCGGATTCTCCATAGATAGAGAGCTTGGGGAGGCATGGAGGTTCCTGCCGAACAACGGTCTCTTTTGTTGATTATTTCCTGAAACTGGCTAATCGACATTTTGCCGCGTCCTACATCTACAAGCGTTCCGACAATGGCTCTAACCATATTTCTTAGAAAACGGTCGGCTGATATAGTAAACACAATTCCTTCATCGAGATTTCCCAAAAATTCATTAGCCTCTGGGTCCTCATTGATAGGTCGCCATAGTGCTTCAGACACATCACAGATATTTGTCTTCACATCGGAGTGAAGTTTTGCGAATGAAGTGAAATCACTTGTTGATAGAAGCAATTCTGCCGCTCGGTTCATTAAATCTATATCCAAATGAGAGGGTGATTTCCAGCAGAATTCATGGAGGAACGGATTTTTATTGAAAGTGATGAAATATTTATATGTTCTTTGAGTTGCATCGAATCTTGCATGGGCTTCTTCTGCAACTTTTAGAACGTTGCTTACGGCGATATTCTTCCCTAGGAGACTGTTAAGGGAAATTAGAAAACCTTTGGCGTCACATATCTGACTCAGGGTATCGAAATGGGCAAACATCTGCCGAGCGTGGACTCCGGTGTCTGTGCGTCCGGCCCCTGTTATTTTTGTTGGAGCCCGCAAAATTTTAGATAAGGCTCCTTCAAGAGTTTCCTGCACCGAAGATGCGTTAGGTTGACTTTGCCAACCATGAAATGCATCGCCATTATAGGCCAATTCAAGGAAATATCTCATCAGGATGTCAGACTCATATAACTTTGGTCGAATATAGGGTCAATCCCGTTCGAGATAAGTTATTCCATAAAGTCCCGACTTGTAATTGCTGAGGAATTGGCGTCCCTCTTCGGGAGAGATAACTCCCTGTTTCACGGAGGCTGTGACCCATGTTTCCAGGTTTCTTACGAGTTTCTTAGGATTATATTCCACATAGTCGAGAACGTCTGCCACCGGTTCGCCGTCGATTATCTGTTCGATTTCATAACCGTTTTTATCTACGGATATATGCACTGCTGATGTGTCTCCGAACAGGTTGTGGAGGTCGCCAAGGATTTCTTGGTATGCCCCCACGAGGAAGACCCCGATATAATAATGGTCGTTTGCCTTAAAAGAGTGAACCGGTAGGGAATGAGAAATGCCCTGTGGGGATACAAACATATTGATTTTACCATCAGAGTCGCAAGTGATGTCCTGTATTGTGCAACGCCGAGTCGGTTTCTCATCGAGTCGGGCTATAGGCATAATGGGAAAAACTTGGTCGATCGCCCATGAATCCGGAAGACTCTGGAAAAGGGAAAAATTACAAAAATATTTTTCCGGAAGCATTCTGTCTACTTTTCTCAATTCTTCAGGTGGATGTTTCATGGAGCTTGTAAGGTCGTTTACATCCCTTGCAACCGACCAGAAGAGTTTTTCGATTTGTGCCCGGGTTTTGAGGTCAAGAAGTCCAAGACTGAAGAGTTCGAGGGCCTCGTCACGGATCTGGAGGGCATCGTGCCAATCTTCAAAAAGGGTAGTCGGGTTGATGCGATCCCAGATTTTATAAAGTTCAATAGCGAGCTCGTGGGCATCATCCCCAATTGTTTCATTATCGTTCCAGATAGGAAGTTGGGTTGTCTCCAAAACCTCGATTATCAATACTGAATGGTGGGCAGTAAGAGATCTGCCGCTCTCTGTGATGATATTGGGCTGCGGAAGGTTATTTTTTATACATACGTCAGTGAGTGCCGAAACGGAGTCGTTGACATATTCCTGTATAGAGTAGTTCATGGAATGTTCCCCCACTGCGGAACGAGTTCCGTCGTAGTCAACTCCCAATCCTCCACCTATATCAACGAATTCGATTCCACATCCCATTTTTGAGAGTTGGACATAAAACTGCATAGCCTCCCGAAGTGCATTCTTAATTTTCCTGATCTTAGTGATCTGGCTCCCGATATGGAAATGGATTAGTTTGAGTGCTGACTTCAATCCCTGTTTCTCAAGGAAAGACATCGCGTCAAGAAGTTCGGAAGAATTTAGACCGAATTTGCTGACATCGCCGCCGGAGCCTTCCCATTTTCCGCTTCCTGAAGAAGTTAGCTTAATCCTTATTCCAAGATTTGGGGTTATGTTGAGGCGTTTTGCAACATCGGCTATGAGTTTCAGCTCGTTGAGTTTTTCCACTACAATGTAAATCCTTCTTCCCATTTTCTGGGCCAGGAGAGCCAATTCCACATAATCTTCATCTTTGTAGCCGTTGCAAATGATAAGGGAATTGGAACCGGGATTAACCCCTAAGACAGCATGGAGTTCAGGCTTAGAACCGGCCTCAAGTCCGACATTATATTTATTGCCATGGTTTACAATCTCTTCCACCACTTGCCTCATCTGGTTTACCTTGATGGGATAAATGATAAAATTTTGCCCCTGATAGTCGTATTCATCGGCAGCCCTCTTGAAACATGAAGAGATTTTTCGGATTCTGTCATCCAGTATATCGGGGAAACGGAGCAAGACAGGTGCGGAGACATCGCGCACAAGGAGTTGATCCATGACCTCCTTAAGGTCTACGGGAGCCAATCCTTCCGAAGGTGTCACTTGCACGTGTCCTTTTTCGTTGATGGAAAAATATTTAAGTCCCCAGCCACTGACGTTATAGATTTCTGCTGAGTCTTCAATACGCCATTTTCTCATTTGTAACTGAATTTATGAAAGTCCTTTAGGACAATAAGACAAGCTTTTAATTATTGGTAGATTGATTTTCAGGACGCCGACCCACTATTTCGAAGAAAGAGACAAGAATTTCTGTGCGTTGCCGAGTGATTTTCATTCTGTCTTGATATTCCCGGGTGGTTATTTTTCCTTCAACATAAAGCTGGGTTCCCTTTCGGATGTAGCGTTCCACTATGCGTGCGTTGTCGCCCCAAACGACAAGTTTATGCCATTCGGTGACTTCAAGACCTCCTTTTGTGGTTTCGTTGGTCGCTAATGAAAGGTAAGCCACAGGTTTGTCTTTTTCAGGGTATCGGATTTCAGGATCATTGCCTACATATCCGAGAAGAATCGCTTTATTGACCGACACTATTTTATGAAATTTAAAGATTACATATTTTTTTTGGAAAAAACCTTGAGGTTTTCAAGGCAAGGCCTGTCTTTTCATGGAGGCCGAAGAATAGATTAAAGATATGCACAATGTCTCCGGCACCTCCTCTCATTCTGGCATCGGCGGAGACTTCCAATAGGAGAGTTTCGGGAGTGGGTTTATCAATCTTAATCAAAACCTTTTGAGTAGCTTCGACTTCCTCAGATCCAGACCGGGATCGGGAATGGAAGGCGAAGTTGTGGTCGTCGTAGGTTTGCTCATAGATTTTTTCAATTTCCTCAACCGGCAATGAATTTTTGAGAGATATGGAGGTGAGGCTTCCTCTTTCATTATCTTTTTCTGCCGACAATAAGATATTGACTTTGCCATTGAAACTGGCTTGCCTAATTTTTAGAAGCCGAGAGATTTCCTCTTCTAAAGAGTGGATATCAGTGGTTTCTACAATATCGGCAGGAAGTTTAACTTCGATATTGATATCGGAATTCAGTAAGAGAAAGCTCGCGAGAGGTGCCACAGCAATAAGGGCCGGAACAATTGCCGGGGAAGTTATATATGCCATTTGAGCTCCTCTGACAAGAGCCTTGCGATTTAACTCTGAAAGTCCGAGTTCGGGTTTTATCTCCCCGGGTTGAAAATTTTCTTTGAAGAGAGAGATCAATTTTTGATTCTCATGGTAGGGGAACTGTGAGATAATATTTCGCGATAACTCTGATTTCTTGAAAAGCAGAATGAGGTCAGGCTCCTCTAGATTTAGTTTGTCGGAAAAAATAAAACGAGGTTCTCCGATGAGTCCGGCGTGTAATGACGAAATAGGGTGACCCACATTTTGAGGAGAATATAGCGAGATAATCTCAGTTTCCGGATGATTAATCAGGAGTCTCACAGTCTCGCCTGCGAGCGGTGTTTCGGCATCGATTAAAGCAACCTTAACCATTTTCCTGACGTTTTTTTAATTCAGCATGAATGCGAGCAGCCTCCTCATAATCTTCTTCATTAGATGCTTTTTCCATGGCTTTGTTAAGTTGTTCGATGGTCATAGTTTCCAGACCGTTGCCGGCAGGAGCCGTCTTAACGTTAATCGTTTTGTTAGAGGGTCGGGGAGTGGCGGGTCTACGCTTTTCGGATGGGTCAAAACTTGCCTCTTTTATGACGTCTTCAGTGGTATAGATAGGAGCCCCGCACCGAATTGCGAGAGCTACCGCATCAGAAGATCTGGCATCCACGATTTTTTCCACAGCGCCGTTGTCAAGATGAAGTTCGGCTGCGAAGACTCCATCAGGGAGCCGATGGATCAAGACATATTTCAATGAGATGCCGAATTCATTGAAGGCAGAGATCACCATGTCGTGGGTAAGAGGGCGAGGCGTTTTGATTTCCTGAAGCTTACATTCTATTGACTGTGCTTCCGGAAATCCTATTATTATGGGAATGCGTCTGGTCGTGCCCACTTGTTGAAGAATAAGGGCGTAGACCCCAGATTCTATCTGGTTATAAGTGATGCCGATTAATTCGAGTCTATATTGAGGTTCCATTTATGTTGTTTTCTTGATTGCTAAAAGTTTTTCCGATAGAAATTAGGGCAGAGCCAAGACAAATTTTATTGTCCGGAGTATAGAAAATCGCGAACTGACCCGGTGCGATGCCTTGAACATCGGATTCCGATTCCAAAAGAAGACTTCCGTCCGGTTTCAATTTAAGAGTGCCATCGAGAAACTCCGGCACATGACGTATTTTGAAAGAGACGGGAATTTCCGATGTCCCATTATTGGAGAGTAAGTCAAAATTATTAACTGACTCAAAGGGATTTCCGGAGATCCAATTAGGCTCTGAAAGAAATATTTCACGTCCATATTGAAGTGGAGTGTCATAACCTTTGGAGACATAAATGATATTGGCCGGGATATCTTTTTTGACCACGAACCAAGGGCCGCCACCGAGTCCGAGTCCTTTTCTTTGTCCGATAGTGTAGAACCAAAATCCGGAATGAGTCCCTATTTTCTTCCCGGTTTCAATTTCAATAACCTCACCGGGCTGCTCTCCGAGATGGCGTTTGATGAAATCCTTATAGTTTATTTTGCCCAGGAAACAAATTCCTTGAGAGTCCTTACGATTGGCATTGGGAAGGCCAGCTTCTTTAGCCAAATTTCTGACCTCCTCTTTTGGCATGTCGCCAAGAGGAAACAGGAGATGGCTTAGTTGATCCTGTGAGAGCTGGGCCAGGAAATCAGTCTGGTCTTTGACCGGGTCGACGGCCGTGGCTAAATAATATTTTTCCCCTTCATTGACAACGGATGCATAATGGCCTGTAGCTGTTTTATCGAAATCCTTTCCCCAGCGCTCTTCAAAAAATCCGAACTTTATGATTTTATTGCACATCATGTCGGGATGAGGGGTAAGACCCGCCTTTACAGTTGAGAGAGCGTAACTCATCACATAGTCCCAATATTCCTCATGAAGAGATACTTCCGAGAGTGGAAGATTATATTTTGCTGCAATCAGCCGACACATCTCAATGTCTTCTTCATAAGAACACTGGCCCTCGTCATTATCGTTAGAGATGCGAATATAGAAGAGATGAAGGTCATGGCCTTCATTGAAAAGCTTATGGACAACAACAGCGCTGTCAACTCCACCGGAAACAAGCACAGCGATTTTCATACCTCTTCGAGCTCTCCTTCGCTCTTGTTTTCAGTGTGGATGATATGAAGTGAAAGGAAATAATCGATAGAGATTTTTCCGGGTCCCACGAGAAGAAGGAAGAAATAAATTCCCATGAAGAGAATGGGCACATAGCCGATTTGTTGCCAGTCGAGCAAATAAGCGGGTTCTGCGACATAATCATGGAGAATATGATATTCGGCCAGAATCATTGCAACGAATGGTGGCAAAATCATGACTCGGGTGAGAAATCCAAACATTATGAATGTGGAACAAACGATTTCAATACAAATCATGACAATGAGTGAAGCATGGCTTGTCATACCTATAACTCCGGGAAAAACCTCTTTGAGGATGTCGAAATTGTCGATTTGCCTAACCCCGAATTGAAGTAGCATAATTCCGATGAAAAGTCGCAGGAAAAGACGCCCCATGTTAGCATAGGAATAACCTGTGGCCCTGAAATATATTTTCTTAATCTTTCTTGTCAGTCCGAGACTTTTCATTATGTGTTGAAGGAAATTTGAGATTTGGTTATCAATTGGCGAGCTCGAGGATTGCCTCTTGAGCTTCATCTAATGAGAGGTTTTTACGAGTTATTTTGCCATCAGCTCCCACTATAAAAATCGATGGAGAGAGACGGAGATCATAATGTTTTTTAGCATCAATGGATTGACCGACAGTCCATCTTTTGTTATAGTTAGTAACCATATTGGCCCATCCGTCGATATCCTCCGGGATAATAAAGAGAATATTTATTTTACCCTTTTGCAGGGCTTCTTCTATTGCATAATTGGAATCAATCTTTATTCTTGAAAGCCGCCAATCGGTGGCATCGGGATTCCCAAAGATCAGCATTGTGGGAGTTGACATTGGGAAATATTGTTTTGAGGCTCTGTCAGGATTCTCGAACCAAAACGTGGGAGCGACCTCGCCGGGAGCGCTCTCTCGCAAGGCTGCGGCCTGGTCGGCATAACGAACCTTTCTTTGGGGTGATATTTTTTTATTTTTCAGGATTGCATCAAGAAATTTAAGATATATAGCATCCGACCAGAATTCTGCTCTCGGGCCATAAAGGTTCTCTTCGGCCGCCTTCCCAAACTGGAGGAGCATCATGGGATTGCCACTTAAGTCTTTAATCAATTTGTCGACAGAATTTTCAACCTCCTTTGCCCCCGCAAACTGGAAAGCCGTCACATAGACCTGAAAAGCCTCGTTTAGGGCATACTGGTCAATAGCCTCCTTAGATTTGAAATTAAATTTATCCCAGAAAACTTTCACAAGATAATTGCATTTATCCTGAAGGGACTCCAACTCGTCGGGAGCAACGGGATATTCAAACAGGGGCTTGATTTCAATCACCTGTTGGGCCCGGACTCCAGACATAAACAAGAGGGTTAGAAAAAAAGTTATAAATAATTTTTTCATCAGTTAGTGCTTTCCTGAGATATAAAATCACCAAAGTAATATAATTCTAACGAAGGCATAGGGTCTTTGAGTATAGAATTGACTTTAATCCCATGTTTTTCTGCAGAAATTTTTAAGATGTTTGAGAAATTTATAGCCACGGAGCCGAGAATTCTAACGTCTTTGCAGGCATCTGGTCCGTAAGGTATAACATTTCTGATAAAAAACTTATCAAATTCTTTTTCCACCAAAACCTTTACATCCGGATTTTCTATATGTTTTTTTAAAAAGGGAGCGAATGAGGCAATGAAGGGGGCCGGTTTCGATTCCTGATAAACTTTTTTAATGAGGAGGGAAAGAGGAAGATTGTAATCTTTTTGAAAATCTGCTAAAATAGAAGAGGGGAGGTTTCTTTTGAAAATATTATTAAGGAGAGCTTTCCCCAGAGCCACACCACTCCCTTCGTCGCCCAGGATGAATCCGAGTGAGGGAATTTGATTAATTATCTTTCCTTGAGAGAAGAGACACGTGTTGGAACCCGTGCCAAGTATAGCTGCCACTCCGGAACCATCCCCAAAAAGAGCCAATGCTGCACCGACCATATCACTTTCCACTGAGACTTCCGAAGCCTGAAACGTGTCTTTTAGAAGCCCCTCCACAGCTTTATTTATTTCAGAATTTGCGCAACCGGCACCAAATAATTTAATTTCCTTCACAAGGGGAAATCCCAAATCCTCTTTTGCCTTAAGAATGGTGGCAAGCATTTGTTGCTCTGAAGAATGCAGTGGATTTAATCCGGGGGTTTCCACCCTAATTAAATTTTTTCCATCCAAGGGCAATAGTGACCATAGGGTCTTGGTTGACCCTGAATCTACGATCAGTCTTCCCTTTCCGGATTCCATTAAATAAATAACTCTTAGAATTAAAAAGTAAATTTAGCGATTTTTTGCAATATAGCCAACAAAAACGAGGATTGGGAAAGTGAAGGAGTAACAACATGGAAGGATAAGGGGAAATATCATTAACTTTGCACTTTAAAGAACGAAACAAGAGATGAAATTTGAGGATATATTGAGTAATGATGATTTGCTTGACGCGGTTTATGATATGCATTTCGATGCCTGCACCCCGATTCAGGAAAAAGCGATCCCACCGGCTCTCGAAGGGAAGGATATCTTAGCAGTGGCACAGACGGGGACAGGAAAAACAGCCGCCTATCTATTGCCTGTCATAGAACGCCTAATCAACGACAATTATCCTCAAGATCGGGTGAATTGCGTAGTGATGGCTCCCACACGAGAGCTTGCCCAACAAATTGACCGTCAATTGCAAGGATTTTCATATTACCTGCCCGTTTCATCAATGGCTATTTATGGTGGCACCGATGGGGCAACTTACGACCAACAACGGAAGGGACTTAAAAGTGGGGCCGACATCGTCATAGCCACTCCGGGGAGATTGCTCACTCATCTCAACATGGGTTACGTGGACCTGTCGGAGGTGTCGTTTTTTATTCTTGACGAGGCCGACCGGATGCTCGACATGGGGTTTCTTGATGACATAATGAAGATAATCAGCCATCTTCCCAAAGATAGGCAGACAATGCTTTTTTCTGCCACCATGCCTGATAATATAAAGAAACTTGCGGAGAATGTTTTGAGTGATCCGGTTGATATCCGTCTTGCTGTGTCAAAACCTGCCGACAAAATAAAACAGGAGGCTTATGTGGTGTTTGAAAATCAAAAGATAGACCTGTTGCAGGAATTATTTCGTCAAAGTCCACCGGAGAAGGTTATTGTTTTTTCAGGCTCAAAAGCCAAGGTAAAGGATCTCTATAAATCACTCAGAAATCAGAAATATAAAGTGGCGGAGATGCATTCAGACCTGGAACAGAAGGAACGAGATGAAGTGATGTATGCCTTTAAGGCAGGTAAGGTCAACGTGATAGTGGCCACGGATATACTTTCGAGGGGTATTGACATCGACAATATAGAGACGGTTGTGAATTACGACGTTCCTCACGATGGAGAGGACTATGTTCATCGCATCGGCCGGACAGCAAGGGCCGACAAAACCGGCACCGGCATCACTTTTATAAGCGACAAGGAAATAGGGAAATTCAAAAGAATAGAAAGGCTACTGGGAAAAGAAGTTGAGAAAATGGAACTCCCGGAGGGTTTTGAGAAAGGCCCTGAATATGTTTTGCCTAAAAATGGTCGTAAAGGTAGAAACCGAGGCTTTAATGACTCCAAAAGGGGAAAAGGATTAAAAGGGGGTCTAAAAGAAAATAAAGAAGGGAAAAAAGAAAATAAAAGGGGGAAAAAAGAGAAGGTGAAGAAAGATTTTAAGAGAGATAAAGGAGCAGGTGGAGTTAAAGATTAAGAGCCGTTTTTTTGATAATATCGGGAGATGAGGCTTTGGCCTGGTGGCGCATAAGTTGCCAGGAGTTGACGATATTCTGCCAAGCCACATAAGCTGCGGGTGCTATTGATGCCATTGGATTGAGATAGGCGAGGGCAAGCCACACGGCTAGCACGGTGTTTTTCTGTCCAAGCGACTGTCCTCCTGCAACAGAGTCACCGAATCTGCGGCCGATTCTTCTTCCAAGTTTAAACTGAATGAGACAGGCTGCAAGGGCTCCTAAGGCAAGCATTATCATAGTGATTGTGGTCTCCGGAGTCCAGTTTTGAATAGCGAAGCTTGTGCATCCTCCCACCACAATCAAGAGCGACAAACACCAACAATAGAAAGAGACCTGTTGCTTTTCCACCACAGCAGAATGCAGCCTGGGCGCAAACTTTCTTAAAGCCATTGCAAGAACCAGAGGTAGTAGTATAAGAGGGAAAACCTGCTTTAGAATCAAGAAAAAAGACTCAGAAAATGTAATTTCAGAGTGATCTCCAATAGCGGCGAGCACAATAGGTCCCAATAGAGCAATCATTGCGTTGCTCATAAGACTGAAGGTTGCCACTTTAGAAATGCTACCTCCGAGCATGGAAGTGATCACCGGGGCTGCTGTAGCCGTAGATATAAAGAAACATATAAAGACCCCTTCAGCAAGAGTGCGGTTCCAAAAAAATATGGAAAGATAAGCTGCCGCCGCCATAAGAATCTGCACTCCGAGAAGTATGAGCTCGAATTTTGTAGGCTTGAAATCATGGGGGGTCAACTTGCAATAGGTGATAAAAAGCATTATGAAGATCAGGTATGGCGAAAGGAAGGTGATATATTCCATCCATGGGTAGAATATAGCGCCAACGACCATTGCAATCGGCATCATCAAGGATTTGAAGTTTGACCTTCTGATTGCGAACTTCATTTCAAATGTGACAAGATAGAATTAAGGACAAGAAATGTTTTTTCAGGGGCTTTTTCCCAGAAGTCTTTATATTGAGATATGTTTTCTCCATCCCCCGGAGTATCGCTGACAACTCTGACAATAGCGAAAGGGGTTTCTAACATTAAGCAGGTTTGAGCGATAGCAGCCGATTCCATATCTACAGCTTTTACCTCGGGAAATTTCGATTTTATGAACTGTATTTCTTCGGAGGTGGATATGAATTTGTCGCCCGTGCATATTAACCCTGTGGAAAGATTAAGAGCAGCTGCTATATCCAAGACTTTTTGAGATGGTTTCATGAGTAAAGGCAACCCGTCAGCTTGTCCATATTCTGTTCCGGGACCACACCACACGTCATGGTAGGCCAGAGCATCTGCCACTATGACAGAACCAATGGGGCAACCTGCCCCCCCAGCCACTCCTGAATTAATCACTAAGTCCGGTTTGATAAAATGTAAAAGATTTAGAGTTCGGAGCGCTGAATTGACCTTCCCTATACCACATTTTGTGAGGATAATTTCATGGTTTAGCGAATTGCCCTTCCAAAAACTGATGTCCTCGTATTCATGTTTTTGTGGATTTTCAAGAAGATTTATCAGGAGGTCGAGCTCCTTATCCATTGCAGCTAAAATCAATATTTTCATGACAAATTCATTTGTCGATTAGAACCTTTTTTTACAGTTATAACAAACCGAGAAACCCCTATATTATATCATAGCGACAGCGGTCTGATATTTTGAAATATTGGAAGCTTTTTTTATAGCTTTCCAAGCCTTGCGTCCGATTTCCTCTTCAGCATATTCCCAGAAGGGTTGTATTTTGGAGATAATCTGTGAATCTCCGCAAAGAATTGAAGAATAATGGTTGAAGAGAAGCCTATGGAATTCGAGCATTTTGTCAATGCGTTTCTCGCGACTCCATTCTTGACCCTCCCGCCATTCGTTGAAGAGAGATGGACGCCCCAGGATGCCCCTTGCGGCCATTAGGCCTGAAATTTGAGGGAATTTTTCAGAAATTGCAGTTAAGTCAGAAGGATATTTTAAGTCGCCGTTATAGACAACGGGGTTTTTGCTCTCTTGAAGAAACTCTCCGAAAGCCTCGAGATTAACTTCTCCTCCATATTGCTGCTTAGCTACTCGAGGGTGGAGGGTCAAGTGGGAGAGTTTCACTTCATTGAGATATGGTAGAAGTGTTTTCCACTCATCCGGATTAACCATCCCAAGCCTCATTTTTACAGAGAAGGTTATTTCCGGATTAGATTCTATTGTCTTGACAAGATGGTGGGCTAAATCTGTGTTGAGGATGGTAGCGGCGCCTCGCCCGTGGCCCGTTTGAAGAGGGAATGGACAACCCATGTTGAGGTCGATTTCTTTTTCTCCATTCTCCTTCATCTTATTAACCAATTCATCCAATTCTATAGCTTCCCGGAAGATTATCTGGGGAATAAGATGAGTGTTTTTGTTTAATTCAGAGTTGAGGTCTTTAAGATCGCGGGGCCGCAGGTCGTTTTTTTCAAGCCGAATGAAAGGGGTGAAATAAATCTGTTCGCCTCCATAGACAAGGGAATGGAAATGGCGGTAGGCAGCGTCTGTGTGGCCTTGCACAGGTGCAAAATATAAATTAAAAATCATGTGTCTTAATTTTTAGGGAGAAAAGTGAAACAGACAGCTCCAATAAGGCAAAGGAAAGCCGCCACATGGTTCCAATGAAGTTTTTCTCCTGAAAAAAGAAACATTGCAACGATTGTGAAGACCGTTAAAGTTATCACCTCCTGGATTATTTTTAATTGGAAAAGAGAAAATGGACCTCCATTTTCCTGAAAACCCATGCGATTAGCCGGCACCTGAAAACTATATTCAAAAAGAGCGACACCCCAAGAGACGAGGATAACCAGATAAAGTGGCCAACCTTTAGAGATGCCAGTGCTTTGCAACTTTAGATGGCCATACCATGCAAACGTCATGAAAACATTTGAAATGATAAGGAGCAGGATAGTCACTAAATAACCCTTCATGTCTGAAGAAAGTATAATTGGTAGAATAACAAATAGTATGCAAAATTAGTGAAAAAATGGTTAAATTTGGGGAAAAATAATAAGATATGGGAAGATTGATGGCCATAGACTACGGAAGGAAACGTTGCGGAGTGGCAGTGACAGATCCGTTGAGGATATGTGCCAACGGTTTGCCGACTGTGAGGAGTTGCGACTTGATGGAATTCATCAAAGAATACACGGCAAAAGAATCGGTGGATGCTTTCGTGGTTGGAGAGCCAAAGGATCTTCAAGGACATCCAAGCGAGAGTATGAGATACATAACTCCATTTGTGACCCGCTTAAAAAAGGAATTTCCCGACAAGGAGGTTATTATGTTTGATGAGAGGTTCACTTCTGCAATAGCCCATCAAGCGATGATCGACGGAGGGTTTAAAAAGAAAGACCGGCAGGAAAAGGGAAGGGCCGACGAGATGGCCGCTGTTTTGATTCTAACCTCTTACTTGGAAAGTAGGCAGAATTCTTTAAATTTGCAAACAAGAAATAATTGCTGAAAAGAGATATGATAGCCTCGATGACGGGATATGGCAAGGCCAGCTATACCAACTCAAATATAAAGATAAGTGTTGACATAAAATCTATCAATAGCAAGCAGCTGGATCTAATGTTAAGGCTGCCCTCTGTTTTCAGGGAACAGGAAACCTATCTTCGCAATAAGCTTTCACCGCTTCTTGAACGAGGGAAAGTGGAGATTACAGTGAATTATGAAGACTTGGCGGGACAACTGCCTGTGAAACTCAACACAGAAATATTGAAGACATATAAAACCGAACTCGAGGAACTTTCCAAGACACTTGATTTACCGCTGCCAACAGATTTGTTGCCTATACTACTTCGACTTCCTGAGGCTATGAAATCGGAGACCTATCAGGCCGATGAAAGTGAAAAAAACATTTTGTTTCAAGTGGCTGAATCGGCTGCTGAAGAGTTAATGGATTCAAGAATTCAAGAGGGGAGAGGACTTTACGATTTTTTCTTCGAGAAGATTTCCAGAATAAGGCAATATCTGGAAATGACAGAAAAATATGAGACGGGACGTGTCTCAAAAATCAGGGAGAAACTAGAGACGCAATTGAGCCGACTCCAGGGTGTGGAGATCGACCGGGGTCGTCTTGAACAGGAACTCATATTTTATATAGAGAAACTCGACGTCACAGAAGAGAAACAACGTCTTTCAAGCCATCTTGACTATTTTGCAGAGACACTCGGTGAACCCGACGAGACCAATGTGGGAGGCAAAGGGAAAAAACTTGGATTCATCAGTCAGGAAATAGGGAGAGAAATAAATACGCTGGGCTCGAAGTCAAACGATGCCGATATGCAGAAAATAGTTGTGATGATGAAAGACGAGTTAGAACAGATAAAGGAGCAAGTTCTCAACGTCTTGTAAAGAATCAAAATTTGAGTAGATAAAGGCCATGGAAAACAAAGAGAGGAAGGGAAAAATCATAGTTCTTTCGGCCCCTTCGGGGAGTGGGAAATCAACTATCATAAAGGAGTTGATGGAAAATCCGGAATTAAAGCTTGATTTCTCTATATCGGCGACGAGCCGGCCTCCAAGAGGCACGGAAAAACATGGCAAAGAATATTTTTTCCTTACTGAGGAGGAGTTTAAAAGAAACGTTGAGGAGGGGAAATTTGTGGAATGGGAGGAAGTGTATAGCGGGGTCTGTTATGGCACTCTTACGAGTGAAGTTGATCGCATTACGAATTCCGGCCATAATTTGATAATGGATGTCGACGTTAAGGGGGGGCTGAATATAAAGAGACGTTACGGGGAAGAGGTCCTGACTATTTTTATAATGCCTCCCGATAAGGTGGCTTTGGAGGAAAGATTGAGAAACCGGGGAACAGATTCCGAGGAGACAATTTTGAAGCGGCTTCAGAAATCGGAATATGAGATGAGTTTTTCAAATCAATTTGATGTGATAGTAGTCAACGACAAATTGGCGACGGCTGTAGAAGAGACGGAGTCAAAAATCAAAGAATTCATAGACCGTTAGGATGAGCGTAGTGGGCATTTACGGGGGCAGTTTCGACCCTATCCACACGGGTCACGCCATGGTGGCTAATTTTGTTGCCCAATGCAATATCGTTGATGAGGTTTGGTTGATGGTCAGTAGGCGAAATCCGTTGAAAAATCACTCTACTTTGGCATCAGATGAAGACAGATTGCAAATGGCACGTTTGGTGGCTAAAGGCTGTAGGAATGTTGAAGTCAGTGATATCGAAATGACCTTACCGACTCCTTCCTATACAATTAACTCACTTGAGGCTTTGAAGCGCCTTTATCCGGACCACCAGTTTAAAATCATTATAGGGAGCGATTCCTTGGAAAATTTTGATAAATGGAAAGAGGCTTCCCGGATTTTAAAAGAATTTGGAGTGATAGTTTATCCTCGGCCCGGTTTTCCTCTGCCTGAAAGAGAACCTGAAGGCATGACCTTTCTTACCGGAGCCCCCGAATATGGGATATCTTCTTCTTTAGTGAGAGAATATATTGCTTCGGGATGGAACATAAACTATTTTGTGCCTCCATTTGTTTCTGATTTTATAAAAGCAAAAAAGCTTTATCAATGAGTATCAGATAAAAAATAAGGGCAATGAATAATGAAACGACCCGGCTCCTTGATCTTGTGGGGCTGTCGAAATCTTTTTGTGAGCTTTGTGAGAGAGCCAGGGAATATTCAAAGGAAGAATTCACTGATCGCGCCTTAGATCTATTGCCTCGGATATATTGGAATTTCTTTGATCTCTCGGCAGGAGTGGCATTAGGAGAGGCAGATTATTTTTCCGATTATGTCGACGAGAGCCTCTACGATCAGATTAGAGGATCAATTGCGAGTGTCATGGGAGGTGCCGACACATTTCTCGAAACCTTCGAGGAGGATATGAAATATAGCGACACCCCGATAACTTCTTCGATATCGGAATGTCTGGCCGACCTTTTTCAGCCGCTCTTCAATTTCATCTCCATAGTGCATGACTCAGAGGGCTCGCAGCTGGAAGAGGCCTTTATCTCTTGCAAGGAAGATTTTGAAAATTATTGGAGCCAAACGCTTTGTAACGCTTTAAAGGCCCTTAACAATGTGAAATATAACCACCTAAACGAGGAAGAGGATTATGGATGAAAAAATTGGGAGACTGATTGAATGGCTTAACAAATCCACCTGCAGTTATCTTGCGGTTGACACTGTGAGAGAAGAATTGGAGGGGAAAGGATTTGAGGAATTGCGTCAGAATGAGGAATGGAACATCCAGCCTGGAGGGAAATATTTTCTAGTGAAGAATGATAGTGCAATCTTTGCCTTCACTACAGGCAGAGGTCTCTCTTCTTTCCGTAAAGGTTCACTTCTTTTTGCTGCACATTCCGATAGCCCGTGTTTTAAACTGAAACCCAATCCTGAAATTTATGGCGACGGAGGTGTGGTTAGTTTGAATGTTGAAAAATATGGTGGAGGCATCCTTTACACATGGTTTGATCGCCCGTTGTCGCTTTCAGGTAGATTGACCCTTAAGAGTGACAACCCGTTAAATCCTTCCACTGTCCTCTTCGATATGAATAAGGTCATTGCGGTCATACCCCATCTTGCAATCCATTTTAACCGAAATGTGAATGAAGGGAATTCAATCTCGGTGCAGAAAGATATGAAACCTGTGATAGGTTATTACTCCGATGAAGAAATTCGGGAAGCGAAAAGGGGAAAAGGATTTATTCTTCCGGCCATAGCTGAGGCAAGTGGCTTGGAAGTCGCAGAGATAAAGGATTTTGATGCCTGTTTCTATCCTAAAGAAAAGGCAGCCTTATGCGGTTTGAATAATGAGTATATTATGTCTGGCCGCCTTGACGACCTTTCAATGGTATTTGCCGGGCTTGAATCTTTGCTGGCCACATGTGATGAAGAAATAGACCATTTTAGGTTTTTGGCAATTTTCGATAATGAAGAGACCGGATCAGCCACCCGTCAGGGGGCTGCATCACCGGTGCTCCGCGATTTGATGGAGAGAGTCTGCGAAAGACTGGGTGGCTCTAAAGAGGATTTCCACATCGGAATAGCCAACTCCTTCATGATCTCGGCAGACAATGCCCACGCCTGGCATCCAAATTATAATGAGAAATATGATCCCACCAACCATCCTGTCGTAGGTGGAGGGCCTGTCATAAAGGTAAATGCCAATGGCAAATACATGACAGATTCAGTAGGAGCAACCGTTTTTAAAAATCTATGCGAAAAGGCCGGAGTGAATTGGCAAATGTTTGTCAACCATTCCGATGTAGCCGGAGGTTCAACCCTCGGCAATATCCTTACATCACAAATGGATTTACAGGGGGTCGATGTGGGAGCACCAATCTGGGCGATGCATTCTGCCTGTGAAACCGGAGGAATAAGTGACCATTTGGATATGATTAGGGTTGTAGAGAACTTCTGGAAGGGTTAAATATCCCGGCTTTGAGACTTAGCAAACTGACGCAGGATAATTAAATTTGAACTTAAGGGCAATTTTCAATAAATTTGCAAAGAGTTTGAAACGACCGCACTACGAAATAGAATAATAAATTTCAATAAAAAGATATGAACGTAGACTATAGAAAGCTTGACAATGTCAATGCTGAGCTAAGCGTGACCCTCGAGGAGAAGGACTACGCCGACAAGGTGAAGAAACAACTGAAGGAAATTGGCAAACACAGGCCGGAGCCGGGTTTTCGTGCCGGACATGTGCCTATGGCCATGCTTGAAAAGAAATATGGCGCGGGAGTGAAATATGATGTCATCAACCGTGAGATAGCCGATGCCGTTTATGACTATATCCGCGACAATAAATTGAGAGTTCTGGGTCAACCCGTGGCCGATAAAGATAACCAGTTTAAAGATGGCGAAAAAGACTTCACCTTCAAATTTAAATTGGGATTGGCACCTGAGATCGATGTCAAGATCGGCAAAGACATGAAGATTCCTTACTACACCATAGCGGTTTCCGATGAAATGGTGGATCAAGAGATTACAGCTCTTCGTAAACGTTTCGGAGTGCAGGGACCCGGCGAGGAAACCGAACCGGACGCTGTTATCAAAGGTGTCATTAGTGAATTGAATCCCGACGGCAGTGTCAAAGAGGATGGAATCGTTGTAGAGAATGGCATTTTAGCCCCCATGCATTTCACAAGCGACGAGCAGAAGAAACTTTTTGAGGGCAAACACCCTGGAGATGTAGTGGTGTTTAATCCGGCAGCATCATGCAACACCAATGTGACTGAGATGTCTTCAATGCTCAATATCGACAAAGAAGACGTAGAGAATCATAAGGGAGATTTCAATTTTGAGATCAAGGAAATCATAGTTTTGAAACCTGCCGAACTCGACCAGGAATTCTTCGATAACGCTGTGGGCAAAGACAAGGCTCATAATGAAGAGGAACTTAAAGAGGCTGTGAAGGATCTTATCAAAGACCAACTGAAGGCAGAGTCTAATTTCCGTTTCTCAATCGATGCAAGAAATGTGATTGAGAAAAGTGTCGGGAATGTTCAATTGCCTGAGGAGGTGTTGAAATCATTCCTGATGGGTCAGAATGAGCAGCTCACAGAAGCCAACATTGATGAGGAATATGTTAAGATACGTCCTCAATTGGTTTGGGACCTCACAAAAGATGAAATAGTTAGCAAATTCGACATAAAGGTGACAGAAGATGATCTTTTGGACGAAGCAAGAATTGCTGTCTACCGTCAGTTGAGTCAATATGGTCCCGCCTCATTGACAGAAGGTCTTATCGACCATTATGCCCAAGAGGTTGTGAAAGACCAGAAGAATCGCGATTCCTTCGAACGTAATGCTTTAAACAAAAAGATTTTTGAGTCAATCAAAGAAAATGTGACTCTCGATAACAAAGAGTTGTCGCTCGACGATTTCAAGAAACTCTATCAAGCTTAAAAAGGAAGATAAAACACACAATAAAGGGGAGCCGGCAAATGTTAATATAAAAGACATTATGCCGACTCTTTCCTTTTTGGCATAGAATTTGTGAAAACCTAAGGGATAATAGTTCCTTACAACGAAAACCAAATAAATCATGCAAAAAGATTTCAGAAACTTTGCGGTCAATCATCTTGGGGTCAGCTCAAGTGAGTTTGACAGTTATATGAAACATGTCAATATCACCAATCCGGGTTTGAATTTAAGTCTTCCCCACGCTGACTATATGAACCCCTACATCTTGGAAGAACGTCAACTTAACGTCACTCAGATGGATGTTTTCTCTCGTTTGATGATGGACCGTATAATCTTCCTTGGCACACAAGTGACCGACACATCGGCCAATATAATCCAAGCCCAGTTGCTTTATCTGGATTCAATAGACCCGGAGAAAGATATCTCTATCTATATTAACTCCCCCGGCGGATCAGTTTATGCCGGCTTGGGAATCTATGACACCATGCAATACGTTTCGAGCAACGTCTCCACGATTTGCACCGGAATGGCGGCTTCAATGGCAGCCGTGTTGCTTGTAGCCGGAGAAAATGGGAAACGTTTCGCACTGCCTCATTCAAGAGTTATGATCCATCAGCCGATGGGCGGCATACAAGGCCAAGCTTCCGATATTGAAATCACAGCCAAGGAAATCCTTAAATTGAAGGATGAGCTTTATCGCATTATATCGGAACATTCAGGCCAGCCCTTTGAAAAGGTTGAGAAAGATTCCGACCGCGACTATTGGATGACGGCAGCTGAAGCCAAAGATTATGGAATGATCGACAAGATATTGGTAAATCCAAAAAAGAAAGATTAAAATAAGATGGCAAAAGGCCGTTCAGGAATGATTTGTTCGATGTGTGGCAGTCCGGACAGTGCTGCCAATCCTGTCGTAGGTATCTTCGATGGGTTAAACCTATGCACGAGTTGCATATCTTTCATCGACAATGCTCGTGATGAGCAGCTGAAAAAGAAAACCAAGGGAAAATCTCAAAAGGAGAGTGGTTCTTCGATTCCTAAGCCAAAGGAGATTAAAGATTTTCTCGACAAATATGTCATAGGGCAAGAAGATGCTAAGAAATATCTATCAGTGGCTGTCTACAACCACTACAAGCGTATCAACCAGCCTGAAGATGATGATGTAGATATCGAGAAATCGAACATAATACTCGTGGGTCCCACAGGCACAGGGAAAACCTTGCTTGCCAAGACTATAGCTCGCCTTTTAGATGTGCCATTCACCATAGTGGATGCCACAGTATTAACAGAGGCCGGCTATGTTGGTGAAGACATAGAATCTCTTTTGACCCGATTGCTCCAGACTTGCGACTATGATGTAGAGAAGGCAGAGAGAGGCATAGTTTTTATCGATGAGATCGACAAGATTGCAAGAAAGAGCGACAACCCCTCCATCACACGAGATGTAAGTGGCGAAGGAGTGCAACAGGGCCTTCTCAAGCTCCTTGAGGGTTCTGTGGTGCTTGTTCCGCCAAATGGAGGCAGAAAGCATCCTGAGCAAAAGATGATAGCCGTCAACACTAAAAACATTCTTTTTATCTGCGGAGGAGCTTTCGACGGCATAGAACGCAAGATAGCCTCACGACTAAACACTCATGTGGTAGGTTATGGTCACGACGAGTCGGGAAGAAAGAAAAAGCGTGAAAACTTGATGAAGTATGTCTTGCCGATGGATTTAAAATCCTATGGTTTGATTCCTGAAATTATAGGTAGGCTTCCGATTTTGACAAGTCTTGATCCCCTTGACCGCGATGCATTGCGAAGAATTTTGACAGAGCCAAAAAATTCCATCATAGGCCAATATAAGAAATTGTTTAAACTTGATGGAGTAGAACTCAATTTCACTGAGGATGCTCTCGATATGATTGTTGACAAGGCCATCGAATATAAGCTTGGAGCCCGAGGCCTCCGTTCAATTGTGGAGACTATTATGGTCGATTCCATGTTTGAAGTGCCATCTAGTTCTGAAAAAGTCTTCACAATAGACGCCGGTTATGTGCAGCAGCAACTTGAACAGGCTCATTTCGAAAAAACCGCCATTAAAGATTAAACCTAAAACTTATAAGCAAAAAAGCGACTCCCCCGAGTCGCTTTCTGTTTATATACCATATTGTATTCTGTGGTTAAAAGAGTTAATGGGCTGAACGAGTATTGATTTTTTTGCCGTTTTTGTCCCAAGTATAAATCCAGCTTCCGTTTTTGGAAGTGAAAGTATCACCTGCCACACCAATAACATCGCCAACAGTGCTCTTTGATAGTGTTTGATATTTCTTGCCTTCAGAATCCCAAAGATAAATCCAGCTCCCGTTTTGACTTACGAAGAAACTTGAACTGAATCCGAGCACTGTGCCAACAGTAGACGAAGAAAGAGTTTTATATTTTTGTCCTTTTGAATTATAAATATAAACCCAACTGCCATTGGTTTCAACACTTGAGATTTGTTCTGCTTTAGAAGATAGTCCGAACATAGCCAGAAAAATAATGATTAAAAATTTTTTCATGGGATAAAATTAGAGAATATTTTGTAAAGATTAAAGTAATTTAAGAGCAATTGCGGCACATGCTTCAGCATCAGCCAGGGCATGATGGTGATTCTCCAAATCGAACCCGCATGCGGAAGCGACTGTATGAAGCTGATGATTGGGTAGTTTTAAGCAACGTCGCGAAGCAGCCAAAGTGCAATGGAATTCATAACCGGGATATGGGAGGCCATACTCTAGAAACACGGCTTTAAGACAGCTTTCATCAAAGGGTTTGTTATGTGCCACAAGTGGAAGGCCTTCCAACCGATGGGCAATCTTTGCCCAAACTTCAGGAAAATTTTCTTCGTAATCAGTGTCATAATGATCGAGGCCATGAATAGCCGTGGTCCATTCTGTGTAATAATTTGGCCTTGGTCGTATAAGACTATAGAATTTATCCACTATCTCTCCGTTTCTGACAATTACAATTCCCACGCTGCATACGCTTGAACGTCGGCCATTGGCTGTTTCAAAATCTATTGCTGCAAAATCTTTCATATTTTCTTGTAGGAGCGGAAGTCTCCTGACTTCCGTATAAAATATTAAAATTAATTTCGTTTTCGGAGGTCGGGAGACCTCCGTTCCTAATCATTTTTATATAGTTCCATCATATCTGATATCCAACCTTTCATCGTTTTTCGTAAAGAATCGGGATAGATGACTTCTATCATGCTCCCGAATTGAAGAAGTTTCATCACAAAATCGAATGAAGGAACTAAATACAATTCAAAATCGGCATATTCTCCACAGTCTTCGATAAGTATCTGACTCTCGTGAAGAGGCAAAGTGTTTAAATAATATTTATGATTTTCGTTTGCTCTGACCACAATTCTTTGCGGTTGGTTTTCATATCCGATTGCCACTCCATAGAAGGGAGAGAAAAATTCAGATGCATTGAAATTTTTTGGCAGTAAAAATTTGGAATTGAGGATATTGGTTGATTCAATTCTATCTAAACCGTAAAGTCTCATTTCTCCTCTATTGTTTTTACCGAGAGCATACCATCTGTTTTCATGAAGCTTTACACAGTAGGGTTCAATTGAGAATGTGTAACCATGAGTGTGTTTGAATGGCCTATAGGTAATTTCCACCATATTATAGTCTTTCATGGCCTGAATGATAGTTGTCAGATGATGGCTCCCTGAAGGTATTTTCGACACGAGTATTCTATCTTTTAAAGAGAGGTTTTCGCCAATTAGATTACCCACAGCGAAGGAATCGAGCATCCATTTTTTAAGTTTGTCATCCTCGATATCATCCGGATTTTCAATATAGTAAAGATACCCTCCGGTTTTTTGACATTCAATATTTATGCCAAACTGGCTGAAAATGGCATCGCGCCAGCGGTTGAATGTCGCTCTTGGAAGAGGATGGCTATCACTTAGGTCCTTAGCTCTTTCCCAACGGTCGGAAAGATCTTTATGAGAGATTTTACCGGCTCTCCTGATGGTCTCGATGAGCCATGTGTATTTTTGAAGTTGAGTCAAAGGAAATGAAGTTTAAAAACAATGCGAAGATAGGAAAAACCTGTTTCATTTTATGAGCCAGGTTTTATTCCTTGTCTAAATTTTTGTTAAAAATTCCTTGAATTTTTATAAAAATTGAGAGAAAGGATGATTATCGGTCTTTAAATGTTCAATCATTTCTAAAGTAGGAAGAGTGGTGAGATTTGGAGAATCGAGAAGAGATATGTAATCACAAAGCCGAGTAGCTATATCAAGCTCATGGGTTGAGAAAATGATAGTTTTCCCTTTATTGAGAGAAAGATTTTTTAGCAAAGAAACCAAATCAAATCGAGAAGGGAGGTCCAGGAAAGAAGTAGGCTCATCAAGGATTATTACAGGAGTGTCTTGAGCGATGGCTCTTGCAATCATAATTTTTTGAGCCTCTCCGTCACTGAGTTCGCTGAAATATCGGATCGAGAAATCAGTCATTCCAACCATATTCAGAGCCTCTTCTATAATTATATAATCGTTTCGTGAGAGTTTTCCATGCCAGCCTGTGTGGGGTGAGCGTCCGAGCTTTACAATGTCTTCAGCCCTTAAGTTAGAGAGGCGAGGCCGGGATGTGTTAACATAAGCAACTGTATGGGCCAGCTCCGTCGCTGAAAAATCCTTAATGTTTTTCCCATCTATTTTAATCGCACCTTGATAATTATTGTTTAATCCACAAATAGCCTTCAGAAGAGTTGATTTCCCACTCCCATTCCGACCTATTAAAGCTGTGAGTTTACCGGAAAAATATTCATTATAGACATCTTTCAAAAGAATCTTTTGATTGAAGCCTAAACTTAAGTTTTCAAGAAGGATCATGCAGAAAAAGCTTTGTTTTGCAAAACAATAAAAATGATAATTGGGATACCTAAGAGAGATGTGACAGCATTGATTGGAAGAATCCAAATTTTAGAAATGATGTCGCAAAAAATTAAAATAAAGGCTCCTGTCAGAATATTAGCGGGTACAAGAATACGATTGTCGCTGCTGTCAAAAAGCATCCTTGTGACATGAGGCAGAGCCAGTCCGATAAAACCGATTGGACCGCAGAAAGCAGTGACGCTTCCTGCCAGCAGTGAGGTGGAAAGAAAGAGTATCCCTCTCGTGCGTTTAATTTTCAAACCCAGGGTGCGGGCATAATCTTCTCCCAGAATCAATTGATTCAAGGGTTTGACAGCCAAAAAAGCCAGCATCAGTCCAATAATAACTCCTCCGGATAAAACAGGAAGCTGGCTTGAAGAAACATCTCCAAGAGAACCCATAGTCCATATCACATAGGATTTCAAAGCTTCATCATGACTAAGGTATTGAAGAATCTGAACCACGGCAGAAACTCCGGAGGAAAACATCATACCCAAAATCAAAATAACCATAATATCCTTTATTCTTTGAGACAAAAGCCCGATAACTACAAGGATTATTGCTGAACCGATCCAAGCAGCTCCTGCTATGCCGAAAGAATAAGAAGATGCTGAGAGTCCCAATAACGGCAGACCAAGGATAAACAAAGAGACGCCGAGACTTGCTCCGGAACTAATACCTAGAACATAAGGACCTGCCAGGGGATTGCGGAAGAGTGTCTGCATCTGCAACCCGCTCACCGACAAGGCTGCCCCGGCAATGAAGGCGACTATAGCTTTATTAAACCTGATATTGAAAATAATCTGTTGGTGAAGCTGGGAATCCGGATTGCCGGCCAGTGTGTTTACTACTTCTTGGAATGGAATGGAGACAGTGCCTGTGGCCAAATCTAATATAAACAGTATCAGAGTGGCAATAGTCAATAAAAGGAAAAGAATAATTGATCGAGAGCGTTTCATTCGAGTCTATGATAATAGACAAAGTCTTCTTCTATTAAAGAAGGATGGAAAATTTTGATCATGTCTCTGAGAACAATATCTGGATTGACAACTCCGGATTCATAACAATCGTTTCCCCCTCCTTCGTTTTTTAGCCGGTTGTTATTATAAAGACAACCATTGGCAACAACTTTCGAAGAGGTAAAATCAGGGAATTGGGAAATAATCTCATTTTTAGAATCGAGTCCTCCAATGTTTATCCAATAGTCGGCTTGGGAAACCAACTCTAAAGCCTCCTCTTTATCAATCGGCTTAGATGAATTTCCTGTGTTTTTTTTATAGATATATTCTCCTCCCGCATCATAAATCATTTTACTGACATAGCTTTCCGTAGAAGGCATATACCAAAAATCAGCAAAAGGTGCGTTGACCATCACTTTGGGTCGTTGAACGTTAATTTCATTCACCTTATGTCTCAAATTATTGTATCTTTCTTCCACTTCTTTGAAAAATTCGATTCCCTGTTCTCCTTTGCCTATGATTGCTGCCAAGGGAACAATCCATTCCGTTTTTCCTAAAGGAGTCTCCTCCAAATAGTCTCCAATATAGATAAAAGGGATTCCAAGTTCTTTCAATCGTGGCTCCAATGTGCTTTCTCCGTTTATTGAAAAGAGCAACACCAAGTCTGGTTGAACTGAAACAAGGGTCTCATAGTCAATGTTTCCCTCATAGCCGACATCTTTTACATCCTTGTTTTTTATATCTCGGTTAGAAACATATTGTTTACCTGAAACACCTACAATTTTATCAATGGCATCAATGGCATCCAACATGGCTATATGAGTAGACGACATACAGACTATTCTTTCTGCCGGATGGCTTAAAGATTGGCCTTTAAACTGATGAAGACGTTCCTCATTGGAGGATATTAGAAAATCCATTTTCACATCTTCAGCTCCTTGCCATGGATTGAAGATTGAAATGATACGGCTTAAGGAGTCAGGTTGATAAATTTTAAAACCTGTAGAATAAGAAGGTTTGTATATCATTTTATCCCCCATGTCGTGAGAATCGCTTGTATGACGGCAGGAGATTAATAAAAGCATCATTAAGCCAATTGCCAATAATTTTTTCATCCGTTGTGTTTAGTTGGATTAAGAAATTTGGGAGTCAATCCTATAAAGAATTCAAAATTTATTCCAGGCATAGGCCGGGCAAGCACAGAAAGGTAATCCTCATTAAAAAGGTTGTTGACCGCTAATTTCATTTGAATGTCAATCCATTTGAAATAGAGATTTTTTTCCAAGGAAACATTACTCATATAATAGCTTGGAAGATGACCCGTTATAGTGAAATCATTGCTCGACATTGTGAACCTTTCCGAATAATAACACCATTTATAAAGGAATGTCCAGGAATTCCATGAAAGTCTTCCTGAAAGGGAGGAAGAAAATTTTGGAACATAAGGCAATTGTTTTCCCACAGATTGATCGGCAGGAGATAATTTTTCTCCTTCATTTATAGAGGGTGTCCAGGAAAATGATGAATCGAGACCCAAAAGCCAGTCTTTACCCAAATCAAAAGTAAGAGTTCCGTTGGCTTCAACTCCATAAGCGTGAACAGTCTTTACATTTTTTGGGGAGAAAAATCCCTTTACGGTGGGTAACCACAGAATCCAGTCTTTAATTCTCGAATCAAACCAATTGGCAGAAAGGCTTAAAGCCGCTCTTCTTGCAAAATCTATTTGAAAAGATGCTCCTGCATCATAAGTGAAACCATGCTCGCTTTTCAGATTGGGATTTCCTCCGGGAAGAAAATAGAGATCGTTGAGAGAGGGAAAGCGGTAATTTCGGCTTACAGAGGCTTTTAGGGTTAATTCAACAGGAAAAGTTCCCCAGGAGGATTGCATAGCTTTAATGTCTGTGAAAAAGGCCGGGATAAGTGGAGTTGAATGATTGCCAAAGATATCTTCACGAACCACCATACCAAGACCCATAATGCTAAAGGGTTGCCATTTCACCGACAAGGCGCCGCTGAGCTCCAAGCGTGCTTTATCATATCCTATTATTGCCTTGTCACCCTGTTGCAGAATTACATTCTTGTCGGCCGATCTCACAAATTGCTGGTGAGCAGTTAATGAGAGAGAAAACAACCATTTATCACTAATGCAATAATTTCCTTCAGCCAAAGCAAAAATAGTGTTAATATGCGACCTTGATCGTGTCAATTGCGACCATTGGCCTTCTGTGATCTCTTTTTTGTAATCATAGGCCATCCATGTGAAAACATAACCAGCCTTCAAATTCAGATTCCAGGAAGAGGAAGTGGAATGATTCCATGATAACACTGTCCTTAAAGTGTTTTCTCTCTGGCGGTTTTCAAATTCCCGTTCTTCGCCATAATCTGTGGTGAGCATTGGTAGTTCTCGGTTTGAACCCACATACCAGATATTGAGTCCAAACTTATCGCCATGAAGAGTATTGAAGTAGATTTCCTGAAGTGCTTGAAAATCCTTGTAAGCGCCCGAACGGTTTTTCTCCTTAGGGTAATATTGGCCTATTATGTTATGGTCTTCATCATATATATTCTCTTTTTTGTCATGATTGATATATGTGTAATCGTTTGGTGAGGAAGAATACACCATTCGAGTTGAAGAGGTCCATTTATTGTTTTTAAAGGAAAATCGAAGGAATTCATCGAATGTAGAAAAAGAACCGATGCCTTGTATATATTGCAGATTGAATCCGGGAGGAGCATCCGGAGTCGTTGCAAGTTTCACAAGACCACCTAGCCCCCCTCCGGTTTCATTGATAGAGGAAGTGCCATGAAAGAGGGCCGCCTGGTCGATGAAATAAGCCGGGATACTTGAGAAATCAGTCATTCCCAATATAGGGCTATTAATCCGAAGTCCGTTCCACGTCACTTGAGTGTGGCTTGGAGAAGTGCCACGAAAAGAAACGGTGGAGAGTGTGGCTCTTCCATAATTTTTCACATAGACTGAAGAATTAAAAGTCAGAATATCAGCCATGCTTAAGGATATGTTTTCTTTCAAAGCCAGGGAATCAAAAGTGGTTTTCTCCAGTCCTATCTCTTTGAGTGGCCTTCGAGCCGTGACGGTAAGTTCATCCAATTCCACTGAAGGATCAGAGGCGCTCATGCTTAGAAAGCTAAAGAATAAAATATGGAATAAGAATATTAGATATTTCATTTTTACTCCTTAAGTTTCCAACAGAAAGCTCCCGGTGTTACACCTACATAGAAACTATCGATTTCTAACCCCTCCGGGGAAAATCGATAGATCATCCCTTGTTGAGAATAATCTATTGCATCAGCCACATATATTTCATTATTAAGAGGGTCAATTGTAAGACCATAATATTTAGTTGATTGGGATTGAATTAATGGAAGTTCAGGCAAGTGATCAGAGTCTATAGACATTTTCCATATATCGTCGTTGATCCAATAAAGAAATTCTCCATCACCATTAATTTGAAGTTCAGAGGGGGTGTCTCCTAAAGAAAAAGAAAACTTTTTGTTTAGGGATAGAGTTTCGGTGTCAATGCAATAAATAGCGGGCGCCTCATATCCATAGGGAGAGCCGTCATACCCTCCGTCGGTGATTGTCCATAAGCGTCCATATCGGTCGGCCACTAAGGAATTGGGTTGGATGCCCACTGTCAGTTGCTCAACAACTTCGTCTATTTCGGTATCTATTTTTAGAATCCGGTTTTGATAGCTCCAGCAATTGCAATAGACATATTTCCCTATTTGCACCATCTGCTCCGTAGAACCTGTTGAAAGATCCATATCCGGGATGGTTATAAAACCGGTGATTGAGTAGGTTTCAGGATCGACTATTGCAATTCGATTATCCCAAATTTGAGAAATATAGGCTTTTTTGTCTGAGACAAAATGAATATAGCGGGGTGAGGTCAAATTCTCGATTCTTCCTTTTTCCTTGAAAGTGTCTATATCAATTGCAAAAACCACATGGGAATTATTTACTGCAATCCAACCTGTGTTTCTAAAAATTGTCATAGACTGGGCCACATCCCCAAGTTTCATTCCGTTGGCTTTTAAGAAAATCTCGTTTTCTACGGCATTGGTTTTAGGATCATAGAAAGAAAGCGTGGCATTGCTGTATTGAAAATTTCCCTCGCAAAGGATAAAGAGTCCAGGTGTTGAGACATCATAATCAGTAGGTTCATCTTTATAATCCCATTTCATGCAGGAGAAGAGTAAAAGCGCCAGTAAAACAAAAAATCCTTTTATTCCCCGGGAAAGGGAATAAAAGGATAAAAGGCTTTTATATCGCAGACAATTTTTCATAAAGGGAAGAAACCCATGACTTCGGTGGAATTTTCCCCAAGAAGTTTCGTAGATCCGTTTATCGATGTCTGAACCTTCACAAAGTCAATGGAGGAGAGATCGGCGGCTTCATTCGTTTCCGTGACTGCATCCGATATTTTAAACCGGTTTTGATGTGTGGCTTCAACAAAATCGGATCCTAAATTGTCGGCATAACCCCATTCGTAAGCCTTATTTGTCCATACTCCGGTGATATCATCTTGTTCAGCGCGGCTCGGCAAACGGCTTCCATAAAGTGTGTAGGAATCCTCTTTTATCCAGTTGGGATAATAGAAATCCTGGTCATGGTAGTTTCCCATCCAATAGACAAATCCGGTTTCTCCGTTGCTATCTTCCCACGGAGTGTCTTCTTTGTCACCGGGACGCGAATACCTAACCCAATAGTTTCTCTCGTAGCCTTCCTCTCCGAAAAAAGATCCTTTTAATTCATACCAAGTTTCATCAGCAAGACCATTGCCGTTAGTATCTTGCATCACCCACACTATTCCGGGTTCGTTGGAACTATCAAAAGTGTTGCTTGATATTGCAAAATCATATTCTCCTGTGTTTGGGACACTTTTATCAAATTTTATTATGATGTATCCTCCCCAGGCTCCTAAGGAAACATAATCGGAATTTGCTAATCTTTTTTCAGCATATAGGCAGGCTTCTTCGGGAGATGATATACCTGCGGAACCATTGGCTTTTTCATTGATATATTGCCCGGGACCGGGGGTGTATTCCAAAACTTTATAATTCAAAGAAACTGACGGGGTTTGGGGATTGTCGCCGGGATTGTCAATGACGATATCCTCGTCCTTGTTGCATGCAACAAGTGACAAGGATATCGAAGCAACTAAAGCAATTTTAAAACTTTTCACTTTTCAAACATTTCTGGCCAAACGTGGCGACAATTATTTTTCTACAGAAATTTCAAATTTGTCGAGCGCGCAATAGCCCGGAGTATTAAGACCATATTCTCCCATATCGCTTCCTTGGAAATTGATGACCAATACTGAACATTCGGGAAGCATTGATAAATCAACCTTTGTCCAGGTGTCTATGAGTCCTTCATAGTCATCCGCTTGTCCCTTCTTGAAGTTTGCAAGGTAAGCTTCAGTGTAACCCAATGGTTTTGCATCCGGTTCGTCTGCATCATCAAAAGCAATGAACTGCACCTTAAACCACCCTTCGTTTTCCGAGTCTAATTTAGAAGCATATGCATTCCCATTCTCCATCACCTTGTAAACGTAAGTAGTGTTGTTGATATAAACACTTTCAAAAAATGCATCGTTATCTTCTCCGGTGACAAGAGCTTCAGATCCCGGATTAGCTACATAATAACCTTTTGCATCTGTGATATAAACTTTAGGAGCACCTGCGAAATCTGAGTAAGTGGCATTCGTTATGTCGGATACAGTGCCGGAACAGAAAGCAACAAGAAAATTGCCGCCGCTGGGGGAGGAAGAGTTATAGACACTCAATTGATTCATATAGGCATCGTCGGTCATATCATGCCAGTTTGAAACCGCAAATCCACCATTGAAGTAAGAATAACCCCAAACGTTATTATAATCCGCGTCATAGGTATACCCATAATTCACAGGAAACTGAGCGTAGGTATCCCCGTAAATTTGAGCAAGGTATCCCTCTTCAATCTGGTCTTCATATCCGTAATACAGGTTGGCTCCATAGGTAGTTGGTCCACCGATTAAATTTTCAGGCACCTTCTCGAAACCAATTGTTGCGGTTTCATAGGTTTCGTCTGGTTCCTTATGGTCCGGTTCGTCTTTGTCATCTGCACAACTCACCATTGAAGCAGTCAGGAATGCTGAAAATCCAATCAAGGTTAATTTGTAAAACTTTTTCATGTTTTTTGAGGTATTAAAAATAAAAAATGTCCATTAATCCGATGATTACACGCGAATTAAGGGACATGCCTCTCAAGATCCTTGCCCGTAGCCCGCGGGTGTAATCAAAGTGACAGGCAGGTCTTCTGACTTATCTCTTTTGCAACCTCCTTCTCGGCTGGACAACCAATGGATTTTTGGTCGCAAAAATTTTTGAGACTCACAGCAGCGAGTACTGTCCCGGATTCTCACCGGGTTCCCTTTTCACCGAACTTTTTATTTGTTCGGCACCTGTTCATATGCAAAATTAATAAAAAAATAAGGAATGGCAAACCATTCCTTATTTTTGTTGCAATTAAGCTTAAAAATCAAAACCGTTTTATGCTTCTGCTGAGGCTTCAGCCTCATCTTTCTTGTAAAGATAGTCGCTAATTTGTTCGGGACGGAAATTACCGATGAAGGAGGCGTGCTGAGCCACTTGAGCCTGTCCATATTTAACATAGACCTCAAGAGACTTACGGAACTCTTCATTGCGTTGAGTGTCTTCAAGCAAAAGATAACCCATGATGATATGTCCCGCCATCTCAACGAGTCGGCGTGCCATAAAATCATGGAAGCCCTGGTCATCCACACCAAAGACAGCCTGAACGGCGTCGGCATATTGCTGAGTCATGAACACCAAGGTGTTTTTGATTGCCTCGTTCTCCGGATTAACTTGCTCAGCCTCAAATTCTCTTATCTTATTGAGGTATGTGCCTGTGGAGACGTGGCGAATAGCAGCAACTACTTGTAACTGAGTGGTGCCTTCGTAAATCGATGTGATACGCGCGTCGCGATAAAGGCGTTCACACTTATAATCCTTCATAAACCCTGAACCACCATGAATCTGGATTGCATCATAAGTGTTTTGATTGCAGAATTCCGATGTCATACCTTTTGCTAGGGGGGTAAAGGCGTCGGCCAGCTTGCTGTAGTATTTCTGTTCTTTCTTTTCTTCCGGAGTGAGAGCTCTCTCTTTTGCGATATCGTCGTAGATCTTATACATATCCACGAAACGTGAGCAGGCATATAGAAGAGCGCGGGAAGCATCAAGTTTTGCTTTCATTGTGGATAGAATTTCAGCCACAGCCGGGAATTCTATGATAGCTTTACCGAATTGTTTGCGGTCTTTTGCATATGATAGGGCCTCACGATAAGCAGCCTCACTAATACCTACCGACTGAGCGGCGATACCAAGACGGGCACCATTCATGAGGGCCATCACATATTTAATGAGACCCAGACGGGTGCTACCCACAAGTTCAGCCGGAGCATCTTTGTAGACAAGTTCACAAGTGGGGCTTCCTTTGATTCCCATCTTGTTCTCAATGCGGCGCACATTGACACCGCCGTTCTTCTTGTCGTAGATAAACATAGACAGTCCTCGACCATCCTTTGAACCCTCTTCGGAGCGAGCCAGCACAAGGTGGATGTCGCTATCGCCATTGGTGATGAAACGTTTCACTCCATTGAGCACATATGATCCATCCTCCTTCTTTGTGGCTTTCAACATCACCGACTGGAGGTCTGACCCTGCATCCGGCTCCGTGAGGTCCATCGACATGGTTTCCCCTTCACATACACGGGGAATGTATTTCTTTTTTTGATCCTCGTCGGCAAATTCATAGATTGTCTCTGCGCAATCCTGTAGACCCCAGATATTCTCAAAAGCCGCGTCAGCACGGCTCACCATGTCGGCTGCCATGATATAAGGAGTGATGGGGAAATTAAGGCCTCCCAGACGACGAGGCATCGACATTCCCATGAGACCGGCTTTACGGCAGGCATCAAGGTTCCTTTCAGTTCCCTCAGCATATACTACGCGGCCATTTTTCACACTGGGACCCTCATGGTCGATTTCTTCTGCATTTTCAGCTATAACATTTCCACAAATGTCACCAACGATTTCAAGCACTTTATCGTAGCTGTCCATCGCGTCGGCGAAATCCTGGGGAGCGTAGTCATATTTATCGGCGTCGGCGAAATTCCTCTCTTTAAGTTCCACTATCTTCTCCATCATCGGATGGTTGAGATAATGTTGGAGGTTGTCGTTATCTTTATAAAAATTTGCCATTACTTAGAATTCTTTTTGTAGTATTTAATTAATTTAGGCACCACATCTTCAAATTTACCCGTGATAACATAGTCGGCTATCTTATTGATAGGAGCGTCGGGATCGGAATTTATAGATATGATGAGTGCGGAATCCTGCATTCCGGCTATATGCTGGATCTGTCCGGAAATTCCGCATGCGATATAAAGTTTAGGACGCACTGTCACACCAGTCTGGCCAATTTGACGGTCGTGGTCAACCCAACCGGCATCTACAGCCGCACGACTTGCTCCCACTTCAGCTCCAAGTGTGTCGGCAAGTTGTTGAAGAATGTCGAAGTTCTCTTTACTTCCCACACCGTAGCCACCGGCAACAATAATCGGGCTACCTTTAAGATTAACTTTAGATTTCTCGACATGACGGTCGATGATATCAATCACGAAGTCTTCAGGTTTCGTGTATTTATTGACATCAAGCTCAATGACATCACCTTTGTAGTTAGAATCCTTCTCCTCTTTTTTCATGACGCCCTCACGCACTGTTGCCATCTGCGGACGGCAATCAGGGTTAACAATAGTGGCCACAATGTTACCACCAAAGGCAGGACGAATCTGATAAAGCAGGTCTTTATATTCTTTCCCGGTCTTCACATCTGTGTAGTCTCCTATTTCAAGCGAGGTGCAATCCGCTGTCAGACCGCTGTGGAGAGCTGAGGAAACCCTCGGACCGAGATCTCTACCTATCGAAGTAGCCCCCATGAAGGCAATTCTTGGTTCAATCTCTTTGAAGAGGTTGATCAATAATGAAGAGTGGGGAAGGGAAGTGTAGGGATAAAGGCGTGAATCTTCAAATTTATAAATAGTATCAACGCCGTAAGGAAGAATTTGTTTTTCAATATCTTTAAGATTATCGCCTGCCACAACGGCCTCCAGTTTAATGCCAAGCTTGTCGGCCAGCTGACGGCCTTTAGTCAGAAGTTCAAGACTCACGTCGGAGACTTTGCCGTCTTCATATTCGCAATAGACGATAAGGTTGTTTTTATCTGCCATTTTCTTTCTTCTTTTTAATGATTATGGAATCAACCGATCGTGTGGTTTGCGATAAGGTCAATTATCAGATTTTCGAGCTCTGCATCGGTATTTTCAATCTTGCGTGCCTCTTTTGCGGTGAACACCACATTCTGGATAGACTTCACTTTAGTGGGAGAACCGGCGAGACCGCATTGAGCAAGGTCGGCATCAACGTCCGCGGCATTCCATTCACCAATTAAGAGATATGGACGTTGTTCGATAAATTCTTTCTTCTTTTCGTCAGCGGCAACCTCAGAAGGCAGAGCTGCATATTTATATTTCTGCACAGCTTTTGCATTTCTGGGTCGGCATTCTGCGGCCGAGCCGTTAACCGTGACTACGAGCGGCAATTTACCTTTCACTGTTTCCACTCCCGATTCTATTCTTCTCTTGACAGTGATCTCTTTTCCGTCTACGTTTACTATTTCTTCAGCATAAGTGATCTGCGGAATGCCGAGTTTTTCAGCCACCTGTGGGCCCACTTGAGCCGTGTCGCCATCAATAGCCTGGCGTCCGCCGATGATAATGTCGAAGTCTCCAAGTTTCTTAATAGCGGCGCTCAAGGCATAGGAGGTAGCCAAAGTGTCGCTGCCGGCAAAAGCTCTGTCGGATAACACTACTCCATCATCCGCGCCGCGGAATAAGCCTTCACGGATAATTTCTGCTGCACGAGCCGGACCCATCGTCAATACTGTGACTTTGCTCCCGGGATTTGCATCTTTAAGCTTAAGCGCCTGCTCAAGCGCATTCAGGTCTTCCGGATTGAAGATGGCCGGAAGAGCAGCACGGTTCACCGTGCCATCCGCCTTCATGGCATCTTTACCCACGTTGCGGGTGTCGGGCACCTGTTTTGCGAGTACAATAATATTTAAGCTCATAGTTTGGTATGATTGTTTATAGTTTTTGCTTTCAATTCTCCCTTATAAGAGAGGGTTTTTTATTTTCCTTTTTATGTTGCCCTATGGGCACAATATGTGCAAAGTTAAAGAATTTTTTTAAATTTGCGATTAATATTTTTTCACTATAGGAAAATGTAACAAACAATGAAGGTGAAAAAGAGTTGGATAGTATTTATTTCCATAGTTTTGGTTTGGTTGTGTCAAAGCCCGGTTTATGGTGCCAAAGCTAAGAAGGTTGATCCGGCGGAGGTATTAGAAAAGGCCAAAAATGCTTTCTTCCAATATGACTTTGACGAAGCTCTCGAGCTTTTCGAAGAATACGAAACCTTGCAAACAAAGGCAAAGAAACCTCTAGTAGAGGATTTCGAAGATTGGCAGAGACGTTTAAACATCGCTACCAATGCATTCGGCAGAGTTCAGAAAATTGTGGTGATAGATTCCATAAATATCCCTCGTCAGAATTTTTTCAATGCTTATAAGCTGTCTTCTTCAGCCGGAAGAATCGGCAGAGATCTTTCCTTCAAGCTTGTGCCGGGTGTGAATTCTAAGGAAGTTGGATTTATCAGCGAAGATGGAGACTATGCCATAATACCGGTGGCTGATCAAGAGGGCCTTCTTCAATTGAAGGAGAATTTTAGGTTGCTCGACAACTCTTGGGAAACCCATGAATTGTTTGATGGGGATTTCGAAAAGGATGGAGACTATGCCTATCCTTTTATGAGCGGCGACGGACAGACGCTCTATTTTGCCAACAATGGGGAAGAATCAATGGGAGGGTTGGATCTTTTTGTGGCTCAGAGGGAACCTGTCACAGGAGAAACCCGGCAACCGTTAAATCTCGGAATGCCATTTAATTCGCCCTACGATGATTTCATGTTGGCCATAGATGAGGAGAGAGGAATAGGGTGGTGGGCCACCGATCGAAACTCGCCCGGAGGAGATGTCACGGTCTACGTCTATTTGCTGGAAGAAATAAGACAGAATTACACATCTGACACAGAAGACCTAGAGAGTAAAGCGAAAATCTCGGATTTTAAGTCGACCTGGCAACCGGGAAAAGAGCGTGACTATCAGGAAATTCTGAAAAAGATTAAATAAGAAAACTTATTTATAGATAAAACGTGAGATGAATTTGAAGGTGTTTTTCCCCAGATAGGATAATAAGATTCCCGATTTATTTTTAAATCTCACCTTAGGATTAAAGAGAGAGACGTGGCGGTTTCTCTTTATGTGGTCCCAACATCTGGTGGCATTATCATGGTCGCCATGAATAGCGCAGAGGGCAAACATATTGAAATTAGCGCTCAGCCGGCGATCTTTAGCAGCCGGCAAGAGATCGGGATATTGCTCGTTGATATAATCTTCAATTCTTTCCGTGACGTCTAACACATCGAGCCTCTGAGGTCTCCAGCTCTGGGTTCTGCTCCCTTCTGCAACTCGATAAAAATAGACAGGGAAATCTATCCAAACGATTTTCCGACTGCGATGGAAATAATGGTAGAATAAATCAAGGTCTTCGTAAAATATTCCCGGTCGGAATGTTAGCCCCTCTAAAACATGCCTTTTATAAAGTTTCCCGCAAGCGGAAGGGAGAAGGAGGGATTGATAGAGCACATCACTAATGGCTTCCCTCGGAGTAAAAATTTTAGTCTTCAGGATCTTGCCATTTTTTTTCTTCAAAAAAACTTCGCCTCTCACCGATTTTCCCTCCACAATATCCGCATCATTTTCCTTTAAGACCTCGAGCATTATTTCCAGAGCATCAGGGAGCAAAAGGTCGTCGGAGTCAACAAAGGTGATAAAATCTCCGGTGGCTACCTCCAGTCCCCGGTTTCGTGCTTTTGAGGGCCCTCCATTTTCATTGGAATAGACCACAACCCGATCGTCTTTTTCGGCGTATTTAAGGGCAATTTCAAGAGAAAAATCAGTAGACCCGTCGTTAATTACAATCACTTCGACACGTCGATGACTCTGCGACAGGATGCTGTCGAGACACTGGCTAAGATAGCGCTCAGTATTAAAGACAGGCACTATGACACTTATCAGGTTCTCTTCCATGTCAGTCTCTTTTCTTCAGGTTTTTTACGGTTAGACTATGCAAATATAATCCATAATGTTGGAAAATTCCTTAAATTTGCAAATAATAGATGAAAGAGTGCAATAAAATAGAGCTTCATCCTTTTAAGCCTTTCTTACCTGAAGGGACGAAGGTCGTGGTCTGCGGGACATTTCCTCCCAAGCCCGACAAATGGAGCATGGATTTCTTTTATCCGAATTTCTTTAATGACATGTGGAGGATTTTCGGTTTGATAATATTTAATGAAAAAGAGAAATTTTTCAACCGGGAAACCAAAACCATCGACAAGGAAGGGATAAAAAAAATGCTTGAAAAGATCCACGTTGGAGTGGGAGAGACTGTGACCAAGGCCATCAGACAACGCGACAATGCATCCGATAAGTTTCTGGAGGTCGTGGAGAGGGTCAACCTCCCGGCTCTTTTATCTCAAATTCCTGATTGCAAGGATTTAGTCACCACAGGAGAAAAGGCTGCCTCAGTAATTGCCGGTCTGACCAATACACCCGTTCCGAAGGTTGGTGAATGGATTGCATGCAGCATTACAATGCCTGATGGAAGTGAACGCCGGTTTCGCCATTGGAGGATGCCATCAACTTCAAGAGCCTATCCAATGAAGATTGAGAAGAAGGCTGAATTTTATAAAAGAATGTTAATTGAGACAGGGGTGCTAAATCCCGGTTTTTCATAGCAATGATATTAGATTTGATCCCTTTGGCCATATTCGATGCAGCGGAGTTTTTCCAATGGTTTGTAGACAATGCAAACTATACCTTCGTCTTTGTCTTTATGGTGATTGAGAGTTCCTTCATTCCGTTCCCCTCAGAAGTGGTAGTGCCTCCTGCGGCCTATCTTGCTTGCAGCAATGCCGGAGCCGGGGCAGGAATGAATGTTTTCGCTGTTGTCTTGGTGGCGACTTTAGGTGCCTTGGTAGGAGCATTCATAAATTATTTTCTTGCCCTATGGATCGGACGCCCCGTGGTTTATGCCTTTGCCGACAGCAGATTTGGCCATATCCTTCTCATCAATAGGGAAAAAGTTGAGAAAGCAGAGGCATATTTCGACAGACATGGTGCTATTTCTACCTTTATCGGTCGTCTGATTCCCGCTATCAGGCAATTGATTTCCATCCCTGCAGGAATAGCAAGAATGAATTTATTACAATTTGCAATTTTCACTTTTCTTGGGGCTCTTGTCTGGAACAGTGTGCTCGGAGCCCTCGGATTTTGGCTGTCGGAAACCGTTTCACCCGACCAACTTTTTGATAAAGTGGAGCAATACAACCGCTACCTTACTTGGGGAGGTTATATTCTTGCAGGTATTTGTGTGGTATTCATAATTTTTAATGCATTGAGGACATCCTCTAAAAAAGAGACAGAATGAAAGTATCTCCTTCTCTTCTTTCCGCCGATTTTTCGAATCTTGCAAAGGATATTGAAATGATCAATAGGTCGGAGGCCGACTATCTCCATCTCGACGTGATGGATGGAGTCTTCGTGCCTAATATTTCTTTTGGTTTCCCGGTAATAGATTCTGTAGCAAAAATTTGCAAAAAACCTTTGGATGTCCATCTAATGATAGTGGAACCCCAGAAATGGGTGGATCGGCTTAAAGAGTGCGGGGCAGAGATAATGAATGTGCATATTGAGGCCTGCTTGCACTTAGACCGCACTGTCAATGCCATTCATGAGGCCGGAATGAAGGCCGGAGTGACTCTTAATCCGGCCACACCGGTTTCCCTTCTCGTCGATATAATCAATCAACTTGATTTGGTCTTGCTAATGTCTGTCAATCCAGGATTCGGTGGCCAAGCCTTTATCCACAACACATTGAAAAAAGTGGCAGAATTGAAGGCTTTGAGAGATTCTTCGGAATCTAAAGCGATGATAGAGGTAGACGGAGGAGTAAATGAAGAGACTGGACGTCTTCTTGCGGAGGCCGGGGCTGATATACTTGTGGCTGGAAACTATGTGTTTAAGTCCCAAAATCCGAAAGAAAGGATCAATATACTCAAAGCCCTATAAGTTTTTAATTGAAAGATTGAATAATTTGTTAAATTTGAAATAATAATGCTATGAATAGACTCAAAACATTGATAATCACCTTTGGCTTGACTGCGTCTATAGCCTCGTTAGCATCAGAGATGAAATATGTGGGAGGTGACATTTCTATGTTTCCCACATATCAGGAGGCAGGGTCCGCCTACAAAGATCAGGATGGCAATAAAATCGATCTCTTGCCTTATCTCCACGAAATCGGAATGAACGCAATGAGGGTGAGGCTTTTCGTTGATCCAGAGGAATACACTATTGAGAATGGAGTGAAACATGAAGACACAAATGTGTGTCAAGACCTTCCTTATATCACTCCGTTGTGCCAACAGATTATAGAGAACGGCATGGACCTCATGCTCGATTTTCATTATTCCGACACTTGGGCAGACCCTGCAAAACAATTCATTCCCGAGGCATGGAAAAACCTGTCGCAGGAGGAATTAATCGAAATGATCTATAATTACACCAAGGAATCTCTTGAAACCCTAAAAGCCGAGGGTATTGTGCCGAAATTTATACAGCCCGGTAATGAAATCAGCTATGGAATGCTCTGGGCTTCCAATTCGGATAAGGCATATTCCAATAATAACAGTTCGGCAGCTTGGAAACGTTTCGGGGATTTACTTACATCCGCTATTAATGCATGTAGGGAAGTTTGTCCTGAAGCCCAAATTGTGATCCACACAGAACGAGTAGCACAGGTTGGTGTTCTTACCAATTTCTATAGCCAGATGGAGAGCCTTAATATTGACTATGATATAATCGGCCTTAGTTATTATCCTTATTTCCATGGGAATATGGAGGTTTTGAATAAAGCCCTCACAGAAGTAGAAACACAGTTCCCCGATAAACCTATAATGATTGTTGAAACCGGTTTCCCGTATGCATGGGAGGTGCCAGGTTCAACAATAACGCCGGAATATTCCTACACTCTTGAGGGCCAGAACGAATATGCTCAGGCTTTGGTTGAGACCCTCCTTGAACATCCCAACGTCAACGGCCTTTTCTGGTGGTGGCTGGAATATAATGCCAAGGGCACAGAATTGGATGGTTGGTATAACGCCCCATTATTCGACAGCCGGACAGGTAAAGCCACTCCTGCTCTCAAGACTATTGCCTCTTTCGCCACTGAGGCCGGCATTGAAGGAGTTGCATCTGATTTGCAAACTGAGAAGGATATCTGGCATAACCTCCAGGGCCTACGTATAAACTCTCCTTCTCGTCCCGGCATCTATATCCACAACGGTCAAAAAATCTTAGTAAAATAAAATTCATTAAATTTATTGAAACTTCACCGGAGGCCCCTTCACAAAACGACTTCATTATAGAGGGTCTCCGGTTTATATAATTTGTGAGATAGGAAATTCTAATTATAGGGAATGAAGGTCAAGAGAGTCAGATGGATATGGTTTGCATTGGCGTTATCTTTATTGTATGCATTCTCCATTAATCTTTTAGAATTTACTGATTCCCCGGAAACTCGTATTGCCGGGTTCGTAAAGGTAGGCCTGCAATGGGTAATAGTTTCATTGGTCTCTACAGGTATCCTTGGTCTTATTTCCGCTAATCGAATTGTCTTTGCATTTTTATTTCCCATTCTTATGACGTTAAGCGCCGTGGAAGTGTTTTATCGTCACACGTTGGGAGTTGGAATCACAGGGACTACGATAGAAATAGCTCTGGAAAATAATGCCCAGATGTGGTTAAGCGTTATTGATTTCAGACTAATTAGTGTGGTTCTCTTCACAATTATTGTTTCTTTTGCTATTGTATGGTATAGATGGAAATATGTTTTCATAAAAAGAAAGACTGAGTTTTTATGGCTCCCCGGTTTTTTTATACTTTCTTTTGCCCCTTTTGCCATTCCAAGGATTTATGGTGCCGTTAGCAACCGCATGCCTTATGCAATATATAATGGAACGGCCGATTATTTGCGAAATAAAAAAGTGGTTAATGAAGAAAGAAATACATTTGATAATATTCAGGTGAGAGTGCCGAAAAATTCTCCAAATGTTGTGGTGGTTGTGGGGGAATCATTAAGAGGAGATCATCTTCCCATGAATAATTATGACAGAATGACGATGCCATATCTTTCAAAGGAAGAAAATCTTATCGCCTTTAAAGATATTAAATCATCTGGATTTCATACTTATCAAGCCCTGCCATATATATTCACACGGGCCGATTCTCTGAATAGTGATCCCGGTTATGAAGAGCAATCCTTCATCACGATCTTCAAGAAGGCAGGATATAAATCTTCATGGATAGCCAATCAAGATATTTCGGCCTCCTACTATTATTTTGCCCGCGAAGCCGATACTTTAATTCATGTAAACTCCCAACGTTCACTTTATTCCTACGATAAATGGACCGATATGGAGACAATTCCACATTTTAAGACATGGAAAGAGGCGAATAGTAGCAGTCCGACTCTTACAATAATACATTCCATCGGATCTCATTGGTGGTCGAAATCCCATTATTTAAAAGAGGATGCCCTATTCTTGCCCGACATGGATTCCAAAGAAATATCTTTATTAGATCCTCAGCAAATAATAAATTCTTATGATAATTCCATTGTGGCAACCGACCGATTTCTCTATTCTATTATAGAGGAGCTAAGAGATGATAATGCGATTCTAATCTATGTGTCTGACCATGGAGAATCCCTTGGAGAAAATGGACGATGGCTTCATGGCTCCGACTCTCCCGAGCTCCACAATATAGCGGCAATGGTCTGGTTTTCCTCTGAATATTTCCAGAATTTTCCTCAAAAGATCACTGCGCTTGAAAAAAACGTGAGTAAACCTTCCAGTAGCGACGACTTATTTTACAGTGTGATGGATGCTGCCGGATTCGTTTCCCCTGAATTGGATTTTTCGAAAAGTTGGTTTTTTGATAATGAAGAATCGAATTGAATGGATAGACTGGTGTAAGTCGTTCGCCATATTTTTTGTCGTGTGGCTCCATATTCACTCCAACGAGGTCGTGGATATGGTTATTAACGGGTTCATAATGCCTCTTTTCTTTATTGTCTCTGGTTACCTTTTTAAATTTGAAAATAATCCATCAGGCACGCGCTTTTTCATTAAAAGATTCCGCCAACTTGTAGTCCCATATTTGTGGATAAATATTATCGCTTTTCTCTTATGGGTTTTCTTTTTAAGAAATTATGGTAGCAACCCACTTGATGAAATTGAATGGCACTCTCCATTGGTAGCCATTTTTACAGGTGTCGGACCCCTTCTGGTCCATGACATTCCCTTATGGTCGCTGCTCAGTTTTTTTGTTGTGGAAATGCTTTTCTATTTCCTGTATTATCTACACCTTAGATGGGGTGGTATTTTGATCTTTAGTTTTTTATTATATTGCATTCTCGTTTCATTCATACCCGATACAATCGGTTCGCTTCCGATGGTGGTTGGCCCTTCAATAGCCGGATTAATATTCTATGCACTGGGTTTTGGTTGGAGGGAATCTATTCGCCCAAAAATTCTCCTTCCTCAATCCCCTAAGGGAAGAATGATATTTCTTTTCGCCGGTTTGGTTGTCTGCCTGGGATTATTTGTGCCGGCGGTTATTTCCATAGGAAATATATCTTTTTATATTTGCAGGATTGGAAATCTTCCAGGGTTCTTTATTTCCTCTCTTTCCGGGTCTGTTTTTATTATTATAATTTGCAAACTTATATCACATTTTTCTCTCTCCACTCCGCCCTTGATTCGGATGATATCAATCGGCACTCTCCTGATATGCGGTTTTCATCTTATTATTTTTGCAGGAATCAAAGGCGTGATGTTATTGGGATTTAACATTTCCCCTGATAAGTTTACATCCGGTTTCTGGCCCGGATTAATTCTTGCTTTGATAATCGTTTTATTTTCTCTTCCCATTATCTGGTTTATCAGAAAATATGCAAGACCATTGATCGATAAATAATTTTTTCTGCAAATATCAATTAAAAGGAGGATGCAGCCTTTCAACTGCATCCTCCTCTAAATTCTTATTGCCTTATTCCAGGGAACTCTTATTAATGAAGTAGACTTTATCGTCGTCATCAGGGGTCCCGTAGATCAATGAATCTATTTCTGACCGGGATAGCGACCTAAAATTATTGTAGTTGGCCGGATACCCTGTTACGGTCAATTTTCCACCTCCGAGAATGTTTCTTGAATAGGTGAATTCAGGACTAATGATCACATCTGCACCTACTTTCTTACAGACTTTCTGAAGCAGATTTTTCTTCCTCACCTCGAGTTCGGTGGGTGAAAGAAAATTCAATATCCAGGTTGAGGAACCGGTAACTTTATTTGTACCAATGATCAAATCGGCTCCGGTGACTGCAAGCACTTTGTTCTCCACATCAACCAGCGCCGGATTTTTATCCGGTTTCTTTTTGGCCACCATAGCCGTGAAAGCAACCGATAAAATCAGAACAAAAAGAATATTCCGTTTCCACATTTCCCAGAAGGCAAAGAAGCGACAAACTTACGGAAGAATCGGAGCCGGAGTAAAGTTGGAATAACTTGCGGGACGGCCAGTCACTGTGATGGCTTTCAGAGTGTTGTCGTAGTTGAATTCCGGAGCAACGATCACATCGGCATTGCCATTCTCTTTGAGCATAGCGGCGATGGCTGCATTCTTGCAGTTTTTCAAACCACCCTTCTTTTCTTGAGCTGTCGGATAGTAAGTGTAGGTGATTCTATTGCCCACTTGAAGGTTTGCTACAGAGGCAGAACATACTGTTGTGGGAACATGAACCTGTGTTGCGGTCCAGATGTTGGTCTTGCAAGAGGTCATAGCCAGCATCATTGCAAAACCTGCACATAAAAACGTAATTTTTTTCATGTTAGTAAAATTTTGAAAATCGGTGCAAATTTAATTATATTTGTCATAATATTGTAAAAAAATGTCAATAGTTTTTAAGAAAAAATAACATTTTAGAAATTTGTTGACGTTTAATATTTAAATTAATTTTAACTGAAAATTTTAGTAATAACTTGTAAATAAAAGTTTTATGGCAATAAATCTTCAGAAAGGACAAAGAATCGAAATTGGATTGGAAAAAGTGGGTGTAGGTCTTGGCTGGGATCCCAACCAGGGTTCCGGTTTTGATTTCGATCTGGATGCTTCAGCATTCATGTTGGGAGCCAATAAAAAGACTCCTCTTGATGAATTCTTTGTGTTCTACAATAACCAAGTTTCTCCTGATGGGGCTGTGGAATCTTCAGGTGACGATCTCACCGGCGGGAATAGCGACGGGGGTGATGACGAAACCATCACAGTGGATTTAAATAAGGTTGACCCTCGAATCAATGAAATACTCTTCACCGCAACTATCCATGAGGCAGAAAATCGTCGTCAGAATTTCGGGCAGGTCCACAATAGCTATATCCGTGTCTATAATGCGCTTACCAATGAAGAGATTGCCCGATATGATCTCGACGAAGATTTCTCAATAGAAACGGCTGTGGAATTCGGACGTCTTTATCGTCGAAATGGGGTTTGGAAATTCGAGGCTATCGGAAATGGTTTCAAGGGTGGGCTCCAGCAACTCGTAAACAAATATTGCTATTAAGATCAAGCAAATAATAATTTAATTGTTATCAGTTTCTATGGCTATTAGATTAGAAAAGGGACAGAGAATAAATCTCGAAAAATCAAATGGTTCGAAGCTAACTCAATTTTGTGTAGGATGCAATTGGGGAGCTGTGATCAGAAAAACATTTTTCGGACTTTCCTCATCTGTTGTTGATGTTGATCTCGATTTAAGTTGTCTTCTTTTTGATGACCAAGGGAAGCCAATCGACCATATCTATTCACCTCTTTATCGTTTTGGAGATCGAAACCTTGGTCTTCCAAATGGGAAATTAGACAGCAATGATAGGGCCTTACACCACACAGGCGATGACTTGACAGGCGACACTGCGGGCGACGACGGACTTGACAATGAAATCATAACTGTGGATTTAAATCGACTGAATCCTAACGTGAACTCAATTGTTTTCTTCCTGAATGTTTACAATAACAATGAATACTCCGGAGACTTCTCCGGTATTCCTTATGCCTACATACGGATGTTTGAACCTGAAATGAGGTTTGGAAGAATAGTGGGTGTGAAGGAGACATTCGCACAATATGACGTTGCTACAAAAACAGATTGCGTGGGAATGAGAGGCCTCGTGTTAGGTAAGTTATATAAAAGAAATGGCGAATGGAAATTCAATGCCATTGGAGATGCGTTCCCCGACAGGTCGATTGTCAATACGATCAACCGCGTTATGAAGGATTATTCAAAGTGACGTAAACTTAAGTTGTAATTTTTGGATTCAATATTCAAAAAGGAGGAAATGGGAAGTCATACCGACATTCAGATTGTTACCCCGGTCTCTTCAACTCAGCAGGAGGCCAGGGATTATCTTCTGAATAATCCAAAAGGGATAATCTTTATTCATGGAAAAGCAGGCAGCGGTAAGACCCATTTGATAAAACAAATTGAGAAGACTAATCCGGGATGTCAGGTGCTTACTCCCACAAATCTTGCAGCCACTCTTTATCAACGTGCCCGCACTATCCATTCTTTTTTCTGGAGCGCATTTGATAGCCTTGATGAGGGCCATCTTGATCCCCGAAACCTAACCAAAGAGAAAGCAGAGGGAATGTCATATGAACTTTCCCGCCTGAGTTTCCTTGTTTTTGATGAAGTGTCGATGATTCGGTCAGACACTTTGGAGATGATAAATCAGATTTGCCAAAAGGCGAAGGGCAACAAAGAACCATTTGGTGGTATCCCGGTAGTGTTGATGGGGGATTTATTTCAGCTCCCGCCGGTGGTGAGCGACGAGGCAATAATGAACTATCTTTTGGATGAATATGGTGGGATATATTTCTTCGATAGCCATGTGATTAAAAATAATATCGACAAGATAAAACTGTTTGAATTGACCCATTCCTACCGACAAAAGGATGATGAGGAATTTGTGAAGCTTCTCGACGCATTCCGCCAACCACTGACACCTCAAAAGAAGGTTGAACTTTTGGAAGCTCTAAATAGTAGAATTACTCAGAATTTGCCGGATGATGCTGTCTATGTTGCCTCTTCCAACAAAGAAGTGACGTCTGTCAATAAAAAGAAACTTTCCCTTCTTCCGGGTCCTCAACAGGAAATTGACGCTGAATACGATATTAGAATCAAGAATAGTAAGTCGAGAGTGCAATTAAAACATAGTCAATTGCCTGTTCCCCATGATATAGAAGACATAGTGGTGCCCTCCCAATATGATGAAATATTGAAATTTAAAATAGGGGCTCGTGTGATGTTGACAAAAAATTGTAAGGTCAGAAGAACACGTTATTACACCAATGGCGATTTCGGAACTATAAGGGATTTCAATGGCCAATATTTCACGATAGCACTTGACAACGGAAGTGAGATCAAATGTCCCAGTCCGGAAGATACTTACAATTATAAGCAGACTAAGGAAGAAAGGTATGAATTCACTTATAACCAAAAAATCCGAAAAATCATAAGGAATCCGGATCCTATACAGATCACCTATCAGTTTCCTTTAAAATTGGCATATGCTTTTACAATCCATAAAAGTCAGGGCCAGACCTACGACAAGGTTATTTTAGATTTAAACAGTCATATTTTTGCCCCCGGGCAATTATACGTGGCTTTAAGTAGAGTGAAAAGACTCGACGGGTTGTTTCTAACAAAAAAGATTACGTATAGCGACATAATTTCTGACGAATCAATTTTCACCTTCCTTAATCGTGTTAGAATTGCTAACGGAGGAAAAACCTCAGCCTCTCAAAAGAAAGATCCAACCATAACCTTTGTAAATAATCCCGGATGTGATAATTTCATTCGGTTTGTGATCTCAAAAGAGCAAAATAAGTCAGCAAGGGATTTTTTGTGCCACACGCTGGAAAGCTATAAGAATGTATTGGAATTGGGAGACAACGTAATGGCGATGGAAGAATTGATTAAGGTGATAGATGTGATAAATGGCACATATATTACGGATAAATATTCCGGAATGATTAAAAAGTTATATTCCTTGCCAGCCACGAAAAAAAGTTGTCAGTTTAATCTCAATGCGATATTTGAAATCTATACCGACGTCATAACCGAACCACGACAGCAATACACTTCCGACAATAAATTCTTTCCAAAGAATAAGAAACCGAAGAAAGTTTAACTATTTGTTGCTAAAAAATATGCTTTTAAACAAAGATGCTTCCTCTATAAAGAAAAAATTTATAACTTTGTTTAGGCAAAATATACACTTGACTTAATTCCCTATGGCAATCACTCCAATCAGCGATAATGCGTTTGTAATGACCGCTATTTGTCCTCAAACAAAGGGATATTATGGCGTTACAGTAGACCGCATCTTAAACAATCAATATAAAATGATTTGGGCCTTCCGCCTTGATAAGGATAGAGCAAAAAGAGAGGGCTATGACATAAAGAAGGCTTCGGGATCTATCCAACCGGATGCGAATTATCCAGGTTGTCCCTATTGCAAGGCTCAGTCGTTGATATTCTGCAGTTGTGGATCTGTGTTTTGTTGGAACGGTAATAAATTGGTTACTTGCCCTAAGTGTGGTTATAAGGGAGAAGTGGGATATTCAGAATCCATCAATTTTCAAGGAGGTTCAATGTAAAGACCTGAAATTATGAATGAACTTAAACAAGGAGATAAAATAACACTCACCTCCGGAGGGAGCGTGAAGATTGAAAAGGAGTTGGGACGAGGCGGTCAAGGAATTGTCTATCTCGTTGACTTAAATGGCCAGAAAAAAGCCCTTAAATGGTATCTTAATCCGCCCGACGAAAAATTCTACAAGAATTTAGAGCATAATATAATAAGCGGTCCCCCTTCTGAGGCTTTTCTATGGCCTGAATATCTCACCCATAAACAAAAAGGGAGCTACGGATATGTCATGAAACTCCGTCCGGCTAATTATTTTGAGTTCGGGAATTTCCTCCTGGCAAAAAAATCGTTTAAATCTTACTCTGCAATGCTGGCGGCAGCTATCAAAATCACCAACGGATTTATGATGCTTCATCGGCATGGTTACAGTTATCAAGACCTAAACGATGGCAATTTCTTCATCGATCCGCAAACCGGAGATGTCTTGATTTGCGATAACGACAATGTGATGCCCCAGGGCGAAAAATCGGGCATAATGGGAAAAGCACGCTATATGGCCCCGGAAATTGTGGCTGGCGGAGTCCCCGACAAATATAGCGACAGATTTTCTCTGGCTGTAATCCTCTTTATGCTCTTTTATGCAAACCATCCTTTTGAGGGTGCAAAAGTGGTGGCATGTCCCTGCCTAACTGAAGCCTTTGAGAAGAAATTTTACGGTAGCGAGGCTATATTTATCTACGATCCTTTTAACAAAGAGAATCTTCCTGTGAAAGGAATTCATCAAAATGTGATTAGGAGATGGCCTGCTTTCCCTTCAAAACTTCGCGAGCTCTTTCAACAGGAGTTTTCACAGGAGAAACTGAAAAACCCTACACAAAGAATGGTGGACACTCTATGGGAAAAACAATTGATCGGAATAAGGGATAATTTAGTGAAATGTCCTCATTGCGGTCAAGAGACATTCCTTGAAGAGGGTAGTACCTGCATGGATTGTGGTAAAAAGATTGATGCTTCTGTTAAACTTAAAATCGGAAGCCGACAAATTTTGCTCACAAAAGGAACGAAAATATATATCGACAACGATAATAAGCCGGATGGGGAAGTGGTGGCTCATCCCAACGATCCAACAAAACTCTTTATCAAAAATCTCACCGACTACGGCTGGACTGCCGAGACTCCGAGTGGCAAGATAAAGGTAGTGGATCCCCAGGGAGTAATGCCGATTAATCCCGGCATCAAAATCGCCTTCTCCAATGCATATAAGGGTGAAATAATAAAAGAAGGCTGAACACCGTTTTTTCTTCTCTAAACTAAAAAACTTCTCGAATCCCAACTAAAAACTAAAAATCTAAAAACTATAAAATATGTCACTATTAGACGAACAGGTTAGTGTGCCCAGACGAACAATGACACTTTTCTTCCTCATCGACACTTCGGGCTCGATGGAAGGTAATAAAATAGGAGCCGTCAACGACGCTGTTTCCAATGTGTTGCCAATGCTTGACGAAATATCTGCTGAAAATCCTGATGCCGAAATCAAAGTGGCGGCGCTTGAATTTTCAAGTGGCACTAATTGGCTTTATTCGGAACCTAAACTAGCCTCAGATTTCGTATGGCAGGATGTAAAGGCCGGAGGACTTACATCGCTTGGGGAAGCATGTCAGGAGCTTGCTTCAAAGCTCTCTAGAAATGGATATATGAAATCGGCCAGCGGTTCGTTTGCTCCGGCGATTATTCTTTTATCCGACGGAGGGCCTACGGATGATTTCGAATCCGGCCTAAGCAAGCTTAAGGCAAACAACTGGTTTAAGGCAGCTATAAAAATTGCCATAGCAATAGGCGACGATGCTGACAAGGATGTTTTGAAACAATTCACCGGTAACAGCGAAGCTGTTATCACTGTGCACAACATTGATGCTCTCAAGCAAATCATTCGTATTGTGGCAATCACTTCGTCTCAGATAGGAAGCAAGAGTAGCGCTGCCGGCGACACCACCAAACAGGATCAAGTGATCGAAGAGGTGAAAGATGCCGTAGAGAATATTGATGGGGCGGAAGCTGCAAGTGCAGTCGACAGCAGTTCCTATGACGACGATTGGGCATAAAAGATGACATCCTTAAACTGCCAATGTCAGGGTTACAGCCATATAGAAACCGGTAAACCCTGTCAAGACAATTCCTTCAGTGAAGTCAATCCCAATGGAATTGCTTTCGCTATTATTTCCGACGGTCACGGTGGTAAACGTTACTTCAGGAGTGAAGTAGGTTCAAAATTTATCACCGGGATCGCCAGGGATAAGATGATGGCTTTTATCTCAAATTTCGGTGATGCTAATTTGAAAGGCACTCCTTTCACTCAGAGGAAATCAATAAAAACCCAGATCGAGGATAAAGATTTCGACAAACAAGGGAAGATAGATAAGGCATTCCGTCAATTGTTTGGGTCGATTATCTATGAATGGAACCGCAAGGTTGAGCAACATGCGGCAAATAATCCTTTAACAGATAAAGAGAGGAGAGAACTTGAAGCAGATTGGATAAAAGACTTTGAAAACAAGGAAAAGTTAGAGAAAGTTTATGGCTGCACGCTAATTGCAACGGCATTCACACCTTCTTACTGGTTTGCCTTCCAGATAGGCGATGGAAAATGTTTCACTGTAGATGAAAAAGGGCAATGGATTGAACCGATACCCTGGGATGACAGGTGTTTTCTGAATAAAACCACTTCTATATGTGATACCGATGCCTTGAATGAGTTCCGTTATTGCTATGCAGGAGACGGAACGATACCTGTTTCGATTTTCTTAGCGTCAGATGGTCTTGACGATTCCTTCGGTTCAGAAGAAAATCAGGAAAATTTCTATGTGCAGATTCTCAAATCTCTGATTAAGACGGGTAAATTTAAAACTTTAAAAGATATTGAAGAGGCACTCCCGGAATTGAGCAAAAAAGGGAGTAAGGATGATATGTCGATTGCTATGCTATACAACGAGAAGAAATTGAAAAATATGTATAAGATATTTCTTCAGTGGCAGATTGCGAATCTCAAACGACATATTGAGGAGCAAAATAAGAAAATCGAAGCCTCAAACAAAGATGTGGAAGCATTAGAAGCAATACCTTCTCCCACTCCTCAAAATCTCATCGATCTCCAATATGCTCAAAAAGACAATCAAAGAGCTCTGGAAGAAAAATCCCGCCTCCTTGAAAGATTAACTGCCATGAAAGAAGAATTAGACAAACTCTAATGTCTAATGCCTTTTCAGAATAACCGGACAGTCTAAAACTTGTCCCTATTTGAAATGAATGTTACGCTTATGGGATTTTGCAGAACGTAGGCATGCATTCCCTGCATGCCTAAACTATTACTTTCTCCTTCTGGGAGGCCAATAGATTATCTTAACATAACATCACTATTATTTTATAGGATAAAGAGAAGAACAGACCTTTGCATTAGTTATGTTATTAGAATTGATCAGTAGAAAGACAGATAATTTTAAATTATGAGCATATATTTCCTGAAAGCAATGAGAGAAGTGAGCAATCGAAGCCAAGAGATTCCGCTCTCGAAAATGCAACTCTACAATATGCTTAATGATTATAAGGCCTTTAAGGAATCAAATGTATTAGGTTTCGCAGTCAAGACCCTGATTAATGATGGAACATGGAATAAACTTTCCAGCCTCTTTAATGAATGGACTGTTTCGGAGGAGAAATTGGAGAGGCTGAAGGCAAAAATTATGTCCACCTATGGTTTCTCGCGATCAATTATAGACGTAATATATGATGGTTTCAAATGGTGTGTTGAAGATTGGGATAATGCCTGGAATCCAAGAGACAAATCACCGATTCTTCATGTTAAAGGTTTGCCCTTGACGGGAACCACCTTTGACTTGACTGTGAAATTGATGAACCAGGGAATGGTATGGAATTTTGAAAAACAATGTCTCGTAGGAGATCTCCACGGATTGGAAAATTGTGAATTCAAGTTTAACGAATCCTGGAAGGAGGTCCCCGTTTATCTTCTTTATATAACATTGCCTGTTGAAACAACTGATGAGCAGGCCAATCGCCTTCTTCAAGAATGTCGTTTTGTAGAATTAAAGCGCAGAGAAAGGATCGAGCGAGAGAGAGGCAGGAAAGATCCTAGAAATGAAGTCCCGGTCTATCGTCAGATCACATTGCATAGGCATGATGACAATCGGATGGTTATCCGTTATAAAGACAACTGGGGATATGGATTTCATGCCAATGCCGGGATCTTCATACCCCATAACAATCTTCAATCCAAAGATTGAAATAATAAATCTGCTTTCATCCTAAGTAATTTTTAGAGAGGTAGTTATAAAGAGAGATTTATTAAACAAATCTTAGAAAGTCTATGAGGGCCGCGGTGCTTATTATTGAAGAGATGAAGTCCCTGTATAATGAAAAAGAGGCTTCCAATCTTTCTCGTTTCTTTAAGACTGGGAAGGGAGAATATGGAGAAGGAGATAAGTTTCTCGGGATAAAAGTGCCGGTTACAAGATCTATCGTAAAGAAAAATAGAAATAATATTACCCTGGAGGATGTAAAAAAACTTATTGATTCTGAATGGCACGAGGTTAGACTTGCAGGATTCCTTCTTTTGCTTGAACTCTATAAAATCAGTCTTAAAGAGAATGATATTGAACAAACTCAATTATTGGTGGATTTTTATCTGAATAATATAGAGAGGGGAAATAACTGGGATTTGGTGGATTTAGTGGCTTCCTATATTCTTGGAGACTGGGTTTTAAGAAATCCGGCGGGTGAATCTATATTATTGGAATTGGCTTGCAACGATGGCTATCTTTGGCATCAACGTGTTGCCATTGTTTCAACCTTCACATTGATTAAGGCCGGAAAATTCAAGTTGACTTTTCAAATTGCTGAAAAATATCTGTCACATTCCCATGATCTCATACATAAGTCCACAGGATGGATGCTCCGGGAAATTGGTAAAAGAGGGGGTAAGGAAGATTTGATAAAATTCCTTGAATCCCATAAATCCAAAATGCCAAGGACGATGCTCCGATATGCCATAGAAAGATTTCCTGAGACTGAAAGAAAATATTTTATGAAAAAGACCATTTCGGTATGATTGAATGAATGGCAATAAGATCAAGAATTATAAATGATTTCCATGTAATAGGGAGTTCACCTGTTTTTAAACTGTCGATTTCTATTAAAAGAATCAGATTATGACGGAATTAAATAAGATATGGAACAAGATGATTGATGGTGAAGAATATGACGCCACTCATCCCGGGCTAAGAAATTTGTTGCAGCAAACTAGAATGAAGTTATGGCAATTCAATAGCCTTCGCCCCGATCAAACTTATGAAATGAATGAGATTTTGAGAAGTCTCTTCGGCTCAATAGGTGAAAGATTTATCATTAACCAGCCCTTCAGATGTGATTATGGTTGCAACATTTTCCTTGGAGAAGACTGTTTCATTAATTTCAATTGCACTATACTTGACGAGGCCAAAGTGACTATAGGTAATAATGCTTTTCTTGGACCAAATGTTAGTATTTACACGGCTTGCCATCCCTTGGAACCGAAAAAACGCAACCGGTTTATTGAATGGGCAGAGGGGGTTACCATAGGCAATAATGTTTGGATAGGAGGCGATGTAACAATCCTTCCGGGAGTCTCAATCGGTGATAATGTAGTTATCGGTGCAGGTGCGGTAGTGACAAAAAGTTTTCCGTCAAATGTGGTCATAGGCGGAAATCCTGCAAGAATCATTAAGCACATACATATTCAAGGTTGAAAATCATCATGGAAATTTTAGAAGAATTATTAGATAAGGCGGCTTTTATCTGCGTGACTAAACATCAGGGACAAAGAGATAAAGTTGGAGCAGCATATTTTCAACATCCGATGAGAGTCGCAATGAATTGTGAAAAGAATGAAGAGAAGATAGTCGCTCTCCTTCACGATACTATTGAAGATACAGATGTCACTCCTCAATGGTTGAAAGATCAAGGTTTCCCGGAAGAAATCATTGAAGCAATTTTGTCAGTTACCCGTAACCCGAGTGAAGATTATCAGGAATTTGTTGAAAGAGCTAAGAAAAATCCTATTGGACGAATTGTAAAGATTCATGATTTGGAAGACAATCTTAATGTCTTAAGACTTAGGGAGGTAAGTCCTGTGATGGCAGATAGATTTACTAAATATCTCAAGGCATTAGAATTCTTAAAAAACTAAAATAAGGTTGCGAAAGAATCCAATCAACTTACAGGGTCAAGGTTGCCATAGAACATAAATTTGTGGAAATTTTTGTTGATTAGATTCCTTACAGTAATTTAAAGTTGATGGCATAGATGACCAAAATTGATAATAGTCCAATAGTAATTAGACCTGGTAGAATAGAAGATGCTCCATTTATCGGTAAAACCATAACAGAGGCTATGGGTCATGAACTGTGTGTAGGCTTGGCTGAGTGTGAAGAGAATGTCCCAAATGTGTTGAAATTATTTACTGATCTTGCTGCCTCGGAGACTTCCCAATACAGTTATAGAAATGCTTTAGTTGCTGTGGATAAAGATGATAACAGGATAGGTGCTATCATCGGATATGATGGAGCAGGACTTCGGGAAATGAGGAAGGATTTCATATCAAAAGCCAATGAATTGTTGGGTTGGAATGTCACTTTTGAAGAGGCCGATAACTGGGAACCAGAAACTAATGACAGAGAAATATATCTCGATTCATTATATGTTATTCCTGAATACAGAAACCAAGGAATTGCATCCTCATTAATCAAGGCAGCCATAGAAAAATATAGAAATATTGGCAAACCTTTCGGTTTATTGGTAGAGCCGCATAACATTAAAGCTCATAAATTATATAAAGAATTAGGCTTCAAAGAAGATGGCGTGAATAACTTCTGTGGGGAACCCATGATTCATTTAAGCTATTCCCGGAATTTACGTCCATGAACATCCAGTATCCCAAGTATCTGGCCATTATAAATACATAGAAGGGAAAATAACTTTCGAATATTCAATAAAATAATTTATCCTGTATCGAAATTTGAGACACATTCAAAATAATTTTGCATATGAAACAAAGGCTATGGATATTGTGATTTGCCTCTAAAAAATATTATGGATTCAAATTTTTATAATAAAAGGTATGGAGATTATAACGATATCGATCTCCCAAGAACTTATCGGACTTATTTCGATGCCTATTGCACGGAATATTCTGAATATCCCATTGAAGAAAAGATATTGGATTTAGGTTATGTGATTACTCATG
>JAFLTU010000014.1 GCA_022509125.1 Muribaculaceae bacterium
AGAATAGAAGTTTCCTAAACTTTAGATAGGAGTTCGATTCTCCTCGGAGGTACAAGGTCTAAAATATCCTCCGAAAAATATGCGTCTTGAATGCATAAAAACAGGAGGAAACAGAAGACAGAAGTATAAAATCTCATCAGAAGGAATGGGAAAATTTGCACCTTATAAGATTCAGCTCGCAAGCCTGTCGGACGGCAAGCATGAGCAGGATTTCGAATGTGGCACCGAATTCTTCAAAAACATGGAGAACCCCGACGTGATATCTTCCGATGTGAAGGTCCATATGGACCTCATCAAGAAGAACGGAGCCTACGACTGCACCTTCACTTGCAAGGGAGCTCTCAAAATACCTTGCGACCGTTGCCTCGACCCTATCGACCATGAGGTTGACACCACATATCATATCACGGTGAAATATGGCGATGACTACAACGACGAGAGCGACGACCTTCTTGTGATTCCTTATTCCGACACCTACCTGAACGTGGCCTATATGCTTTATGACACAATAGTGTTGACAATACCTCTGCGCCACGTCCATCCGATGGGTAAATGCAACCGGGCAATGCTTGCCGCCCTTCATAAAAACCGGGCAACCAACACCGGCGACGATGAAGTGGACGCAGCCCTCGATGATGTCGACGCCGACATGGAATCGGGAGGAGACGACGGCGAGAGTTGAGGATTGAGAGAAAGTTGAAATTTAAAAGTTGAAATTTAAATAAAACCAAATAAAAATGGCACATCCTAAACGAAGACAATCACATACCCGTACGGCTAAACGCCGCACGCATGACATGGCTCTTATACCTACAATCGCCATCTGCCCCAACTGCGGCGCTTGGCACGTGTGGCATACAATCTGCGGCGAATGTGGATACTACCGCGGCCGTCAGGTTATCGACAAGGTTAAAGCATAATTTCTACGGGTATATTTCAACCGCCTATTTTTACAGGCTGAAATATTCCCGTGTTTTTAAATTAACAGGCTCTAATCACCAGGCCATTTTCTTTTCCAAAACCCCATGCTTAACGCAAAGATAAGCGGAATCGCATCATACGTCCCCGACGACATCCTCGACAATGAGATGCTGTCGAAGATGGTGGACACAAACGATGAATGGATCACGACAAGGGTCGGTATCAAAGAACGACGGGTCTTGAAGGAACCCGGTAAAGGTTCAAGTTTCCTTGGTGCCAAAGCTGTGGAGAAACTCCTGGCTGAAACCGGCACTAAGCCCGAAGACATCGAATTGCTTATCTGCGGGACTTCCAACCCCGACTATCGGTTCCCTTCAACGGCTTCGATCATAGCCCACGATTGCGGCCTGACCAATTGCTATGCCTATGACATTCAAGCCGCGTGCGCCGGGTTTATTGTGTCGGTGCAAGCCGCAAGAGCTTATATCCAGTCAGGCCTTTATAAGAAAATAATAGTGGTCTGCGCCGAAAAAATGACAAGCATGGTGGATTATGAAGACCGATCCACTTGTCCTCTCTTCGGCGACGCGGCAGCTTGCGTGCTTATTGAGCCCACAGAAGAACCCGTTGGAGTGGTCGACGGAGAATTCCACGTGGATGGCAGCGGCCTCCCTCACTTGGTCATGAAGGCCGGAGGTTCGGTGAAACCCACAACTCATGAGACAGTTGCGGCCCGCGAGCATTTCGTATATCAGGAGGGCAGAGTGGTTTATAAGCATGCAGTCAGAGACATGTTGCAGTCTACCCTTTCTGTGATGAAACGTAACAACCTTTCCATCGAAGAAGTAGACTGGCTCGTGCCCCATCAAGCCAACCTCAGAATTATTGAGGCTGTGGCCGGCCGCACAAAAATCGACGACCGCAAAGTCTTGATAGATATCGAGAAATATGGCAACACTTCAGCCGCTACTATACCTCTCTGCCTGGATGATTTCAAATATCGTCTCAAGAAGGGAGATAAAATTCTTCTGACAGCTTTCGGGGCAGGCTTCACTTGGGGGGCAATGTATCTGATTTGGGCATTCGACACCAAACCCACCAAGGAGCAGCTCAAGCGCGACAAAGATGAAGAGAAACGCCGCGAAAAGGAGAGAAAAGAACGAGAGAAAGCTGAAGAGGAAAAAGCAAAAGAAGAAAAGAACAAGGAAGAAAAAATCCAACAGGAAAAATCACAGGAGGGAAAATAATTCCCGGCCACCGCTCAACAGCCATTCGGTTTAATCTGGGCGTGGCACGACTTTAAATCTTATAATTCTGCCGGCTCGTTGTTTCACAAGAATAGCGAGCCGGCGGAATTTTAATGTCTTACCTCTCCCTACACTTGGCATCCAACTCCGGCTCCAACTCTACTTTTTAGTAATACTTTTGAACCTCCTTCCCTTTTTTATGTTTTAATAGTATAGGTTGCTATCATTGCAGCCGCTATAAAAAAACAGAATTATGGAAGAAGAAGTCAAAATATTATCCGAAGAACCCACCAAAGGACACAAGGCCGGATTCGTTAATATCGTAGGGAATCCAAACGTGGGGAAGTCTACCCTGATGAATGATTTAGTTGGAGAGCGAATTTCCATCATAACGTCGAAGGCACAGACGACCCGCCACAGGATCACCGGCATCGTCAACACTCCCGAGTATCAGATTGTCTTTTCCGACACTCCGGGAGTGTTGAAACCTAAATATAAACTTCAGGAATCCATGCTCGGATTTTCCGAGGGGGCGCTGACAGATGCCGATATCCTTCTTTACGTCACCGACGTGGTGGAAGATCCTGAAAAAAACAAGGAATTCCTCGACCGTGTGGCTAATGAAAATGTGCCGGTGCTTCTCGTTATCAACAAAATCGATCTTTTGAAAAATGACGCCGAACTGCAGGAATTAGTAGACAAGTGGCATGCGAGGTTGCCCAAGGCCGAAATTTTCCCGACGAGCGCCACAGAGAGGTTTAATGTCGACAACCTTATGAAAAGGATCATTGAGTTGCTACCCGTCTCTCCCCCATTTTTCGGCAAGGACGCCTTGACCGACAAGCCTGCCCGTTTCTTTGTCACAGAGATTATTCGCGAGAAACTTCTGCTCAACTACGACAAGGAGATTCCTTATAGTGCAGAAGTTGTCGTGGAGAAGTTTGAAGAAAAGGAGGGTTCGATCCATATTATGAGTGTAATTTATGTGGAACGCGACACTCAGAAAGGCATCATCATCGGCAAAGGAGGCGACAAGATCAAGAAAGTGGGCATCGAGGCTCGTCAAGACATTGAACGCTTCTTCGGAAAACGTGTCTATCTGGAGATTTTCGTGAAAGTGGAGAAAGATTGGCGCAACCGCGAAAACAAACTCAAAGCCTTCGGATATATGGAGTAGTTCGTTAGGTTGTTAATCGTTTTTCGTAATTCGATAACAATGCGATTATCGAGAAACGATAAACGAATAACGAATAACGTCAACGAGTAAAGCAAAAAGGAAAATCATGGGAAGATTAGTAGCAATAGTGGGTAGGCCCAATGTGGGTAAATCTACCCTTTTTAACCGGCTGACCGAGACAAGATCAGCAATAGTTGACGATACAGCAGGCACCACACGCGATCGCCAGTATGGCAAAGTTGATTGGTGTGGTCAGGAATTCTCAATCGTCGACACAGGGGGCTGGGTGGTGAATTCCGATGATGTCTTCGAATCGGAAATAAACAAACAAGTTGAGATAGCCATAGACGAGGCCGACGTGATTCTATTTGTGGTTGACGCCTCAAATGGTGTGACAGACCTCGACGACAAGGTTGCCCAGATTTTGAGACGCAGCAAGAAACCTGTGATTTTGGTTGCAAATAAAGAAGATAAGAGCGACGCCAGGTTCAATATCCCGGAATTTTATTCACTAGGACTTGGAGAGCCTATAGAAGTTTCCTCAGCCAATGGCAGCGGCACAGGGGAACTCCTGGATAAAATCATAGCCGATATGCCGGAACCAAAGGCCGACGACCGGCCGGAAGACAATGTGGCCAAATTCGCCATCGTTGGACGTCCTAACGCCGGGAAATCGTCGCTTATCAATGCTTTCATCGGTGAAGAAAGACACATCGTGACAGATATAGCCGGGACAACCCGCGATTCAATCTATCACCGCTACAATAAATTCGGCTTCGATTTCTATCTTGTGGACACTGCCGGCATACGCAAGAAAAACAAGGTGAACGAGGATATAGAATACTACAGTGTGATCCGTTCAATCCGGGCCATCGAGGCCAGCGATGTGTGTATCCTGATGATCGATGCCACAAGAGGCATAGAGGGACAAGATGCAAATATTTTTTCGCTGATTCAGCGAAACAAGAAGGGACTGGTGGTCTGCGTCAACAAATGGGACCTCATCGAAGACCGTTCTCTGACGGCTCAGAAAAGATATGAGGAGGCTATCAGAAACAAATTTGCACCCTTCACGGATTTCCCCATTATTTTCACATCAGCCCTCACGAAACAGAGAATCTTCAAAGTGCTCGAAACGGCTATCGATGTCTTCAACAACCGTAAGCGCATAATCCCGACTTCACAACTCAACACTTATATGCTTGAGCAAATCCAGCAGACACCACCTCCCGCCAATAAGGGCAAATATGTGAAGATAAAATATGTCACCATGCTTAAGGATTCCGTGGTTCCGACGTTTGTTTTCTTCTGCAATCTCCCGCAATGGGTGAAGGAACCCTACCGACGTTTCCTTGAAAACAAGATACGCGAACATTGGGATTTCCATGGAACACCCATCCAAATCTTCATGCGCGACAAATCTTGATTCAGTTTTAGTCCAATCAAGAATTATTAAATATCGAGTGTGTCAGTTTTTTACCCGACACACTCTATTTTTTTATTCATTTCCAGCGCTTGTGGCTCCAGAGCCAATAAGCCGGAGCTTTTTCTATGGTCTTTTCAAACTCTTTCCAGAATTCACGTGTGTAGGGATAGCTTTCATGACCATTCCGATTCTCTTTCGGCTCATTATGCAGATGTAGATTTCCCTGCTGCCTTAAATCGGATGTATCGGGGTTGAGGCGATGAAACATTATTTCATAATAACCCCTCCGGATCTTTGTCATTTCAAGATAGAAGAAATCGGCCTTCACTTTGTTGCCTATCTCCTCCGGACCATAAATAAACCATGTCTTATGGTTGAGAAATTCTATCCAATTATCATCATTACGATAATCGGGCCTTGCATCAGCAATAAAACCGCACACCCAAGGCATATTTCCCTTATTTAACAAGGCTTTGGGCGCCTGTCTCATTGGCACTATATGGGCATGCCAGCGACTCCTAAGGTCAATGAACACCTGATCCCATGTCTTGTCTTTCAAGGGATGATATATAGAGGCCATAAAGGTGCCCGGCACAAAATAACGGCTGATCTCCTGAACCCACTCCCAGTTGCAATAATGGCCCATGAGCAAAACCACATTCCTGCCTCCCTCCAGGGATTCATTGACGGCTTCGTAATTGACCACTCTCACGCGCCTTCTCATCTCCGCGTCGCTTATATGGAAAAGCTTCAAGGTCTCAACAATCTGATCGCCCAAATATTTATAAAACTCTTTCTCGATCTTTTTGATTTCAACTGCCGACTTTGAAGGGAAAGCAGATATCAGATTTCCATGGACCACCTTCTTTCGATATCCCACGACATGCCACAAAAGAAACCCTAATACGTCAGCTATCACATAGAGCACAGACAATGGGCAGGCTCCTAATGTTTTCAAGGCTGAAATGGCTATCTTTTTCACTCTATTTTGTTGATTATCTCACAACTTGCTGTGAACCCGGAGACACACTCAAGGGATATATATTCCCTGCCTCTCCATATATTTGCAAATTTAATTAAATTTGCAAAAATGAAAGTGGGAGAACCCTCAAAAACTATTCTCCGTTTGGCATGAAGAAAAGCGATAACAAAATCAAAGACAAAATAATTTTTATTTGGAAAGCCCATATAACAAATTGGTTATGGCGCGATCGCCAGACACGTCGCAATGCCAGATATATGGCTTTCGGAGAAAAGAAATTGAAATATCTTTCCAAATATACCCCTTTCATTAAATCATTGAAACCGGAATCAGAAATTCAGCCGGTTGACCCTGATAAAGAGCTTTTCTTTTCACTATGGCTTCAAGGATATGACTCCGCTCCTCCCATTGTGAAAAAATGTATAGCTTCGATGAAGCGGATGTTTGGCGATAGATTTATCCTTCTTGAAGAAAAAGATATAGAGAAATTTATCGACCTTCCTTCATTTGTGGTGGAGAAATGGAGAAACAAACAAATGATTCCGGCCCATTTCTCAGATATCGTGAGAATTGAACTGCTACACAAATTCGGAGGATACTGGCTTGATGCAACAGATTTTGTTTACCAACCTATTCCGAAAGAAATATCGGAAACCGACTTTTTCATGTTTGTCGCCTCTCCTAAACATTTGATCCACACCTGTGTCCAGAATTATTTTATAAGGGCTAAGCTGGGCGACCCTCTTTTGGATATGTGGCGTAAAGTGGTCTTAAAATATTGGGAAACGGAAGATTCAGCCAACAGTTATTTTTTAGTGCAATTCTTGTTTAAATTGCTTGTCACTGAAAATCCCTATGCCGGAGAAATGTTTGCCAAGATGCCGAAAATCGAGCTTGATAATGCTCAATTGCTCTGGCATGAAATAGGCAATTTACCTTATTCCCCGGCCTTGGAAGAGGAACTCTTGGCCCGCTCTTTTTTTCAAAAATGCTCTTATAAAGGCCACACTGGCATTATACGTGACATTCGGCCGGGAAGCATCACGGATTTCCTCATCAACGGTAAAGGCTCTGACCAATGAGAAATCTCCTAGCAAACATGCAATGGTTCTGGAGGGCCCACGTCTCCAATTGGTTGTGGCGTCCTCGGGAAATGCGAAAAGCGGTTAGAAAAGAGGCCACACTCCGACGCAATCTTGCTTATCTCCAAAAATATATCCCCTTTATTCAATCTTTAAACCCTCATTCGGATGTGAGGGTTACTGAAAACCATGACTACCGGGCTTTCACGATTTGGCTCCAAGGACTCGACAAATCCCCTCAAATCGTGAAAACATGCATTGACTCAATGAAAGAATTCTTCGGCGAGAAATTGATAGTCTTAGATTCCTCTTCGATCCCCCATTATGTTGATATTCCTGAATTTATCGTTGAGAAAAAGAATCAAGGGAAAATCAGCAACGCCCATTTTTCCGACTTTTTAAGAATCGAACTCTTGTTCAAATACGGGGGTTATTGGTTTGATGCCACAGATTTTCTCCTTTCCACCCCTCCCGAAGAAATCTCCCGCCAAGATTTTTTTATGTATATCCCCTTCCCGATTCTGGAAAAACCTCCTTTTGTGGAAAATTATTTCATTCGAGCCAAAGCTGGAAACCCTTTGCTTGGAATGTGGAGAGATTTAGTCATGGAATATTGGAGACTCGAAGACAAAGCCTACGGCTATTTCCTTGTCCAATCTCTTTTTAAACTTTTGGTGACATATAACGGGGAGGCAAAAAGGCTATTCTCTCAAATGGCAAAAATCAACAGAGACGTCACTTTGAAATTATGGAATCATATAGGCAACGATGAGTTCGACCCTGAAAAGGTTGACCGATTGAAGAAAGAGGCCTTTTTCCAAAAATGCAGCTATAAGAACAACGTTGGAATTGTCAGGGAGATAATTAAAGGTTCTATTGCCCACCACGTATTAAACTCTCCCTCACTGCAATGAAGAATCCCGATATAAAGATTGATTTGGTCTATACCTGGGTTGACGGCAACGACCCCGTGTGGAGAAAGAAACGCGATTCCTTCCGGGGAAGTTCCTCAGAAGCGGGTAAATCGGGAGAAGGACGGTTTGCCAATAACGATGAACTCAAATTCAGTTTAAGATCTGTGGAAAAATTCGCACCCTGGATCAACAGGATTTTCATTGTGACCGACGGCCAGTCCCCCGATTGGCTCAATACGCAGAACCCGAGGGTCAAGATTATAGACCATTCAGAAATATTGCCCCCCGAGGCCTTGCCTACTTTCAATTCCACAGTCATAGAGCATGCCTTACATAATATCCCCGGTCTTTCCCAACATTTCCTCTATGCCAACGACGACATGTTTTTCGGTCGTTCCGTCTCCCCTTCCGATTTCTTCATGGAAGATGGGACACCCATTGTGAGATTCAACAGGCGCCCTTTCCGTAAGTTCACCCTCTGGATCAAGAAAAACATGATGGGTAAAAAACTGAGCAACTATAATCTGACCATCCACAATACAGCCCTAATGGTGGAAAAACGATACGGGAAATACATCGGGAATAAGACCCACCACAATATCGATGCATATACGCAAAGAGATTATGCCTCAACCTTTGAAACCTTCCGCCGGGAAATAGAGGCTACATTTGAAAATCATTTTCGATCCGACAACGATGTGCAGAGAAACATCTATTCCTACGTTCCCATCCTTGAAGGTAAAGCGAAAGTTAAGTTCGTCACCCAAAAGGAATCATTCCGTTGCCACATAGACAATCAACGTAATTTCAATCGCCTCGAATCCTCCAGCCCTCTGCTCTTCTGTCTTAATGATTCGGAATATGCCAATGATATCCATCGAAGAAATGTGAAGGAGTTTCTTGAGAGGCGTTTCCCATCCAAATCAAGTTTTGAAAAATAGCCATGCCCCCTATAGATATCGTAGTCACTTGGGTTGATATGAACGACCCCCAATGGAAAAAAGACTTTGCCCAATATTCCCATCAACCAGGCATCGAGGATAACGGCATAAACCAAGTGCGTTTCCGCGACTATGGTCTTTTTCGTTTTTGGTTCCGAGGAGTCGAGACGTTTGCCCCTTGGGTGCGTAAAATACATTTTGTCACCAGCGGCCCCGTCCCCGAATGGCTCAATACGGATAATCCCAAGATCAATGTGGTGAAACATTCCGATTATATCCCTGCGGAATTCCTCCCGACATTCAATTCCACAGTTATCGAAAGATACATGCATAAAATCCCGGGTCTCTCGGATAATTTCATTTATTTCAACGACGATTTCTTTATCCTGAAACCTATTGGACCCGATCGATTCTTCCAAAATGGACTCCCTTGCGACATTGCAGTTTTCCAATACAATCCCGCTTGGTCGCAATGGTATCGCAAACTGAAAAATAATATCAGGCTTATCAACCTCCATTTCAAGAAGAAAGAGGTTATGAAAAAATGGCGTCATAAATGGTACACTCCCCTCTACGGAAAGAAAGGATTCGGCAATAAGCTCTGGAAGCTCTATCCCCGTTTCATAACCCTACGTGTCCATCACAATGCCCAACCATATTTAAAGGAGACTTTTGAAAAAGTCTGGAATGCATGCGGGGCTGAATTGAAAGAGACTTCCTCTTTTCGCTTTCGCGATTCAAAAGACTACTCCCCCGAACTTTTCCGCACCTGGCAGATCTGCGAGGGCAATTTCGAACCCTACAATACCTATGGCGACACCAAGATGTTTCCCCTTATGGTCAAACCCCTTCAGGCCCTCAAAGCCGTCCGCAATCAGGAATATTCCCTTATATGCCTCAACGACAATAAACGGATAAAAAACTACGAAGTCTTGATGCAGCATCTCCGGGATGCTTTCGAGTTTATCCTCCCGGAAAAATCCTCCTTCGAACTCTGATTTACTCCTCCCCCATCCTCTCCGACACCACCTCGCAGATGAATAAAGAAGCATCCACAATCCCACCCTCCCGGAAGCCTCATGTTGTGGTCTCTATGACTTCATTCCCGGCTGCCATAGAATATGCCCAAAAGGCTGTCGTGTCTCTGCTCAAGGGAAAAGTATTACCGGATAAAATCGTCTTATATCTGACATATTCCCAATTCGGCTCCAACGGCATCCCCGGCTCTCTCCTGGAGTTGGCCAATAACTGCCCTTTGTTAGAAATAAGGGACTATCCGGAAGACATCCGCTCTTATCGCAAACTTCTGCCTGCTCTTAAAGATTTCCCCGATTCTGTTATTGTCACTGTCGACGACGACGTTGAATACCATCCTGAAATGCTGGCCAAGCTGCTCGAAGTCCACGCCCGATTTCCTCATGATGTCATCGCCCACCGCACTAAAGAGATGCGACCCTCCCTTCCATATAAGAAATGGAAAAAACATCGGTGGTATAATTTCCTCTTTAAAAGAATCATCCGCAATCCTCTCACCATGCAGACCGGAGTGGCGGGCGTTTTATATCCTCCCCATGCTCTCGATCCCGAAATCATAGGATCGGAACTCTTCAAGACCATAGCTCCCACCACCGATGACATCTGGTTCTGGGCTGCAACAATTGCCAACGGACGAGTGGTGATCCCAGTGCCCTTTGGTTGCAATAAGCCCAAAAGCCTCGGAAAACCTAAAGCCCTTTCGCTCAAATGTGTGAACTATAAGGGTGGCGACGACCGCAATTCCCGGGCCCTTGCCAATATCCTCTCGGCCTTCCCTCAAATCAAAACCCGTCTTCCCCTCCAATAGCCTGGGTCCATCAACTTTTTGGAGGTCCTCAATATCGCTTAATTCCCCCCTCTATAACCTTTATCGCAGATGAACAAAGTTGCAGCCGAAATCATTGCTGGACTTATCCCACATAAACAGACGCGAAACCGATGGAGAGGCATCCTGCGTTTCGGACTTATCAACGCCCTGCGTCTCAAACACCAAATCCGTAGCAACAATGAACGTCCGGCCCATTATCTTGCTGTCTGTGTCATCGCCAAAAACGAAGGCCCATATTTCAAGGAATGGCTCGACTGGCATATCTCCCAGGGAGTCGAGAAATTCTATGTCTACGACAATGAGAGCACAGACGAAACCACCGAAGTCTTGAAACCCTATATAGAAAAAGGAATAGTAGACTATACCTTCTTCCCGGGTTATCGCCGACAGCTCGCGGCCTACGATGATTGCTTCAGGCGACATCGTTTCCACACCCGTTGGCTCGCCTTCATCGACATGGACGAATTCATTCTCCCTCTTAAAGACTCGTCAATCCCCGAATATCTCCGTGATCTCGAAGAATTTCCAGTGGTGGAGGTCAACTGGTTATGCTACGGCAGCTCCGGCCAGAAGAAAAAAATGCCTGGCGGAGTTATGCAACGGTTCCGGCGCCATTCACTTCCTGACCATCCCCTCAACCGGCACGTCAAAAGTATTGTCGACCCCCGACGTGTCTACTGTATGACCGGTTGCCACGAGGCAGCCCGAATCAATGGCAAAGCCGCCGACTCCCACGGACAAAGAGTCAGAATATCCTGGAAAGACCGGTCACCTCAACACGACATTATCCGCATTAACCATTATGCGGTCAAAAGTCTCGAAGAGTTTCAGGAGAAGAAAGGAAGAGGCCGAGCCAGCGGGAAGGCCCGCACAGTGGAAGAAGAATACTTCAATCGCTTCGATCTCAACGACCTACCGGACTCTTCAACACCCAATCCATAGGATTCATCCTCTCAATAATCGGCCTAATCTGCAATTTTTATGCAATTTAGGCTAATTATCCAATCAATATTACGCCCAATCTGCATTTTTTATGCAATTTAGGCGGATTATCCAACCAATACTCAGCCCAATCTGCATTTTTTATGCAATTTAGGCCGATTATCCAACCAATACTCAGCCCAATCTGCAATTTTTATGCAATTTAGGCGGATTATCCAACCAATATTCCGCCCAATCTGCAATTTTTATGCAATTTAGGCGCATTATCCAACCAATATTCCGCCCAATCTGCAATTTTTATGCAATTTAGGCTAATTATCCAGAACTCTTATAGTGATATGGCCCAGAAGGTAATTACCTTGCCTCAGCTATTCAAATATTGAGGGCACCCACATACCTTTGAGAACGATTTTCCCGAATCCCTCTTTTTTATTATTTTTACACTCTAATTTGAAATCAACAAATCAAAAAACTACAACCCAATAATGAAACGCACCCTTATAACCTCCGCTCTCCCCTACGCCAACGGCCCCGTGCATATCGGTCACCTCGCAGGCGTCTATGTCCCGGCCGATATCTATGCCCGCTATCTCCGTCTCAAGGGCGAAGAAGTAATGTTTATAGGCGGAAGCGACGAACATGGGGTGCCAATCACTATCAAAGCCCGCGAAGAGGGCGTCACTCCTCAGGATATCGTAGACCGTTACCATAAAATTATCAAAGATTCCTTCGAAGAACTCGGGATATCTTTCGACATCTATGGCCGCACCACCTCCAAAACCCATCATAAAAACGCCGCAAACTTCTTCCGGACGCTCTATGATAAAGGGGAATTCATCGAAAAGACATCGGAACAACTCTACGACCCAGAGGCCGGAGAATTCCTCGCCGACCGATATGTGGTCGGCACATGTCCCCATTGCGGAAAAGACGGAGCCTATGGCGACCAATGCGAGGCCTGCGGCTCTTCTCTGAGTCCCTCCGAGCTAATCAACCCTAAATCACGTCTCTCCGGAAGCACTCCCGTGCTCAAAGAGACTTCCCACTGGTATCTTCCCCTCGATAAATGGGAGCCAAAACTGCGGGAATGGATTCTCGAAAACCATAAAGAATGGCGACCCAACGTTTATGGACAGTGCAAATCTTGGCTCGACATGGGCCTGCAGCCCAGAGCCGTGAGTCGCGACCTAAAATGGGGCATCCCGGTTCCTGTAGAAGGGGCTGAAGGAAAGGTGCTCTACGTCTGGTTTGATGCCCCGATAGGCTACATCTCCAACACTATCGACGCCACTCCCGAATGGGAGAAATGGTGGAAAGACCCTGAAACCCGCATGATACATTTCATCGGTAAAGATAACATAGTGTTCCATTGCATCGTCTTCCCCGCAATGCTTCTCGCCCACGGAGGCTATAACCTCCCGGAAAACGTCCCCGCAAATGAATTCCTGAACCTCGAAGACGACAAGATTTCCACCTCACGCAACTGGGCGGTCTGGCTCCATGAATATCTACGCGAGCTCCCGGGAAAACAAGACGTGCTCCGCTACGTCTTGACAGCCAACGCCCCCGAAACCAAAGACAACAACTTCACCTGGCGTGACTTCCAAGCCCGCAACAACAACGAACTGGTAGCCATCCTTGGCAATTTCATTAACCGCGCCACCGTCCTAGTCCATAAATACTACGGAGGCATGGTTCCCACCCCCGGCAATTTCTTGGAGGCCGACAAAGCCATGATCGAGGAAGTGAGGGAAACAATCAAATCCCTCTCCGAGAATCTCGACAATTTCAAATTCCGGGAGGGCTTGAAGGATGCAATGAATGTGGCCCGTATCGGCAACAAATACCTGGCCGACACTGAACCCTGGAAACTCATCAAGACCGACCCGGAGCGCACAGCCACAATCCTCAACCTTGCCCTGCAGCTTTGCGCAAATCTCGCCGTTATCTTCGAACCCTTCACTCCCTTTACTGCCGCTAAGCTCGCTGAGCAATTGGGCATCAAAGAATTGAAATGGGACCTGACAGGAAAGTTCGACATAATCCCCGACGGCATTGAGATTGCAAAACCTGAACTTCTTTTCGAAAAGATTGAAGACAGTGTGGTTGACTTCCAGATCAATAAACTTGAGGAAATAAAGAAACATAACCAGCTGAATGCCTGGAAGCCCTCTCCGGTGAAGGAGACAGTGGAATTCCCGGCCTTTGAGAAAATGGATATCCGTGTCGGCAAGGTGCTCGAATGTGAGAAAGTGCCCAAGGCCGACAAACTCCTGAAATTCAAGATCGACGACGGAATGGGAGGAAGAACAATCGTGAGTGGCATCGCCAAATTCTACGCCCCTGAAGACCTCCTGGGAAAAGAAGTCTGCTTCATAGCAAACTTCGCTCCCCGTAAACTCAAAGGAGTGGAATCCCAAGGCATGATCCTTAGCGCAGAAGATGCCGACGGACGCCTCGTGGTCATTTCTCCATCGGGCCCGGTCCGTCCAGGTGCCTCCGTAGGCTAAAATTTGTAGGTGAAAATGAAATTGAATTTATATATAGCCATTGCGCTTCTTGGAGCAGTGGCTTTTATTGGATGTAGTTCAAACTCTAACGGGAAGGTGGGTGAAAATCTTTCGCAATGGGCCGAAGCAGAATCGGCTGCTGCCGGAGATGTTGCCACCACATCCCCCTTGGGCGATTTCGACGCCGATTCAGCCTACAACTATCTGGCCCGGCAAGTGGCCTTCGGACCCCGTGTGCCCAATACTGAGGCCCACCGACTCGCCGGCGACTGGCTGGCATCCGAGCTGAAACGACATGGATTCAGTGTGACTGAACAATGGGCCAACTTGAAAGCCTTTGACGGAACTCTGCTCCATGCACGAAACATTTTCGCTCAACTGAATCCTAAGTCAACTGAGAGAATTCTGCTCCTCGCCCATTGGGACTGCCGTCCCTGGGCCGATAAAGATCCCGACCCCGAAAAACGTTCAGAACCCGTCGACGGAGCTAACGACGGGGCGAGCGGAGTCGCTGTGCTCCTCGAAATAGCCCGGCAACTTTCCCTCAACCCCTCTTCCAAAGGAATTGACATCCTTTTCGTCGACGCCGAAGACTGGGGCACAGACGGCGACGAAGACTCCTGGGCCCTTGGCACAAAATATTTTGTAGAGCACCCCCCGGTGGAAAACTACTCACCCCATGAAGCCATTCTCCTCGACATGGTAGGAGGCGAAGGGGCTATCTTCTGCCGAGAATACTTCTCAGAACGTGCCAATCCCCGATTGGCAGAAGAAATCTGGCAGACAGCGGCCGCCTTAGGCCACTCCGGCATGTTCCCAAACCGAATGGGCAGCGCCATTCTCGACGACCATGTTCAGCTCATCAGAGCGGGCATCCCGGCCATCGATATCATCGAATATCATCCCGAAGACGAAGCCGGATTCAACCCCAGATGGCACACCTCCTCCGACAATCTCGACGGTATATCCAAAACCACCCTTAAAGCCGTCGGACAAACCCTCCTCTCCTTCCTCCGCAAATAGTTTTTAGACCCCTCAGAACCCAAAGTTATCTCAATCCCAATTACTTACTTTTCTTCAATTAAGATTTCCTGCAATTTTATACATTTTTAGCCGTTTTTTCACTAAATTTGCGGTTACTTTTAACTATTGTCCTCTATTTGTTATAAGTGCCTTTTCTTGGAGGCCATTAATAACGACAACATGGAAATCGATAAAACGCTATATAGTAAGGGGAAAAGTATTCTAACCAAAAAACAGGGCGTTAAGGCTACCCTTTTCGCCATGTCGTTTCTTTTCTCCGCCCTCTTCGCCCCCTCCTGCACCGACGACCTCATTTCCCCGGACTCAGGAACACAAGGTCCTGATGGCAACCTTGCAACCCTAAATCTACCCGGAGTAATGGGAATAGGCATTTCCACTGATCTCGATGTTAAAACTCGGGCTCCACAAAATGCCTCACCGGAATTCCACGACGGCGACGAGAGTGAATACGACCTCTCGTCTCCCGACGGTAATGGCGAAAACTACAATTATCTACTCCTGTTTAAATCTACTGTCAACAACGGCCGTCCCCTCATTTTCCCAATAGACCAGACTTGGGAGAAACTATATGATGAAACTTCTTCAACAAACAATCTTACGCTTACAATTTCAAAAGTCTTTGTAAACCAAATCGATGGAGATGTCAGTGGTTCTAGTCTTAAAATGCCTGACCTTCACACTTCACTTACTGAATGGAAGAGTTTCCTAAGCGGGATGACGGCTTACGTCGTACTTAATTTTAGGCTGTATGATTCTGGATATGGCGTAGATGGAACTCTTCCCAATTACGTCACTTCTGAAGGGGGTTTATTGCCGGGCAATAATACAGTCGAAAAACTATCACGCCTTTCCGAGACTCAGTTTAAAGATTTATATTTAAGAGACTATAAAGTCCGCGGTATAAAGAATGTTACGTCAGATGGAGAATCTACTACATCCTCCAAAGATTTCTTCATCATGAGTAACTCGGTTTATGCTGTATCTTCTTCCGAAGTGGTAGGTGTGCCTATAGATTCTTCGAAAATTTTTGACAATGTGGAAGATGCAATTTCGCAACCATGTCTTGAAGTTTATCTTGAAAGGCTCGCCTCGAAAGTTTCTGTGCAATTTGATCTCGGGAAACTCAATTCTGCGGAATTTGATCCTTATGGGCACCAACAGAAAATTCGAGGTGTCTATTTCGACGATACAAATAAAGGACTTCCTGTTTTCCTCATGGAAGTAGAACAAGTTGATATGACAAACGGCACAGGCATCACTTTCGATGCTACCAACGGATATAACATCAACCGTAAAAAGGTCAATGCCACAATTCGTGTATTAGGATTCGGACTTAGCAATACTGAACCCAAATCATATCTTTTCAAAGATATAAATCCATCTTTGAGTTCCGACGCTGCCGGATGGCAATGGAACGATCCCATCAATCATCGAAGTTATTGGGCAAGAGCTCCACATTATCAACTTGAGAAACCCCTGGGTGATGTCTTTTTCGCTAATGCAAAAGCAAAAGGATATCTTCATCAGTTCCGTCTCGCTCTAGACTCTGACTCAGTTGTTTCCTATCATTCAGGTATTGTTGGCGGCTACAATTATTCCGGCAATCCGGAAGAAGTTTACTACATCAACAATACTTCCTACACGTCATACAATCAACTGGGTGAAATAGTTCTTGACAAAACCATCGACCAGCAAGGAGCTGATGTCTTTTTACGCTACAAATCATTCAATGAACTTTTGAATGACTTCGATAACATTCAGGCTATAAAAGCGCCAACGACCGGACGTTTTACTTATAGCCCTCTGTATTCCCTTGAGAACACATATTATGATCCCGGAACACTTTTAGGCCCATCCGGATGGATTTGGCCTTGGAATCGGGAACCTTACGCTACAGCCACCAATTTAATTCTGCTCGCGGAAATAGAAATTGACGATAATACTTCCGGCGATAACACCGGTTCTTCAAGCTCTGATTCTGAAGGTGACACTGTAGGTTTTTCAACAAGAGAGACCGACGGATTATCATCAGCTGATACAAGAAATAATCCGAGAACCGTTTATTTAGGACAGAACAACATTTTTTACCTTAAACTCGAAAACCTTCTCAAGTCTAAACTTGCAATCCTTAATCAAGTGATGCTCGAAGGAGGTAATGCCGGTATCCAAATTCTTCATGGACAATGGGATCGCCACACTCGCTGGGAAGAAGGAGACGGACATGTCGGCGATGACTCCCATCTGGATAAAGTTGCTTGGAACGAAGGTTCCAAATTGTGGTTCGCAGAGGTAGAATGGGAAGAAGATAATAACGGGAATCCTACAAATGTTGTGAAAAGGGAGCCCATATTGGATGCCAACGGCTCCCCGGTTGTCGACGAGGATGGAAACCCGCTTTATCGAGTAAGCCTAAGCCAACAGTTTTTACTCCCCACTTCTGATGATATTATAAGGTTCCTCGATCTTATTCCTGCTGAAATATCTGGTGGTGACGGTCAACGGCTTATCGCTCCCCATCAAAATTTTATGGGTAAAGACTTTCGCTACTACCTTGCTCCAATCAAAGCTGGGAGCTCCGAAAACAATCCGGAAATGGACCGTGATATGGCTGTAGAAATCAGCTTCAACCACCTTGTGGCTTTAATTCATAAAATCATTGGCCCCGTTGACGTTTACACCAACGGAAAAATGTATTTTAGTGTTCCTCTGCCCCACAGAGCTTTAGAATATGGTCCTAATAGAGGAGTTAACTCTTGGAAACAGTTTGGAACTTTCGGTCAGGTAAGAAACAATTGGTATAATGTCACTATAGATGCCATAACACGAATGGGAACCCCGGTCGATGTCCCGTCTCAGCCCATTATTCCTGTTATGGATGTGAAGCGTTCATACATAAATATGGGTGTCTCTGTTAAGGAGTGGCATGATATTGTTCAAGACAATGTCCCAATGATGTAATGATTTTCAATTTGAAGAAAGATAAAAGATGAAGGTCTTTAATAGAATAATTAAAATTTTACCCTTGAAGAAAATATCAGACCAAGTTTCTTCAATCTTGTGGGGAGCGTGCCTGTTACTCGCTCTTACAGGGTGTACCGATGAACTGGATATTGCCGCTACTGATCCCTCCCTTACAGGAGCAGACATTGATGGCGACTGTATCGCCTTCACTTTTAGCCTCGACAAGGCTCCCGGGTCGCGTTCCGATGATTTCTCATTCGTCTCCGGGAACGATGTAACTGCCTATGAAAACTATATCGACACCCAGGATAAGCTCCGCGTTTTCTTTTTTACTGATCAGGGCGATTTCCTTTTTGGAGCAACCGACAGAGTAGTGGGTGGAGTTTCTTCTTCCGGATCAACGAGCTATTGGTATATTCGTATTCCGATGACAAAGATTGTCGATCGTGAAGGGGCCGAATATGACGTTGATAAGATAAAGGCATATCTGAAAGCAAATCCCTTCAAAATTGCAATTCTCGCAAACTGGCCTAACGAGGGTGAAAAGGTTAATCCTGCCGACTGGGACGACTCGGAAGGAACTTTATCCGGTAACGATAATCCCGCTTCTACTCTTAAAGGGCATCCTCAATGGAACTGGAGCAACTCCATTCTAAATATGGATATCAAGGACTCAAAAAACATCAGAAATATCAACGATCTGCACCACGTCTTTAATGATGGGCATTATTCAAACAGCAATTCAAGATTTGGAGTATACAATATCTTTATGGATGATGCAAAACCCGGAGATAACCCCGGTTATTATATGGGGGAACCAACTTATTGGGTTGAAATGCGTGATGTGGTAGAAGGATGGAAGGCTGACTACTCTATTAACCCGGATGTTGCTTCATTCAACAATGAGACCACTGCAAACCAATGGATTCGTGCTAACTGGTCTCCCAACGTCTCCCTCAATCAGGAAAAGAAGATTTATCGCCATTACCAGCATATGTGGTTCCTTTGGAATTTCGATGCCGCCTTCAAAACCGGGATGGCCACCGGAAATGTTACTTACAAAATGAAAGATGGCTCCGAATCCAACAATGGGGAAGATGCTCAAAAAGCTACGGATAATGAGGGCGATTTCATAGTGACTAAAGTAGCAGATGCCACTCATTATGTCAACAATTGGGATTGGAACGATGGGAATGCTGGGGTCACCAATCAATTCGGCGAAGAATGGTATAAGCGAAACGGAGATATTCTATATCAATGGATGAAGAAAAGCTACAACCAGGGAGGAACCAAGCTGGCTATCGGTCCTAAGAGAATTAGTATCGGGGAGGAGACCAACGATGTTTTCTTCAGATACATTAGTAACTCTTCCTCTCCGGCCTATTGTGTCAATGTTGATGGAAACTATGGAATCCATTTACCCGTAGTAAATCAGGCCACAGTTAACAGCACTTCAACCGGTCTTATCACTTTCCAAGCCCGGACTTCAGGAACTTTAAGAGTTAAGTGGGGCAGTCTCGATGGCTCTCCATCTTCCCTTGCGGTCCAATATGGCGACGGACGTGCCGACGCAATCATCAATAGAGTTCATTCAGGGGTTACAAGTAAAACTCCTGTAAACTGGACAAATCCTAACGACAATCTTCAATACATAGACATCACGGTTGAAGGGAAATCCGAACCAATGTATATTTATTGCAAGAGCGGCAAGGCTGTCGTTTATGCAGTGGAATTCATTCGTGGTCGTTATTTGTGTGACACTGACCGCGAGGGAAAAGCTCCAGGCCCTCTCCAGCCTATCCCGATGTATGGCGTCAAAAGATTTGAACCAATCGGCGATTGGCAAAGAGGAACCACCATCACTCTTGATGGTAATGTTTCTCTAATACGGGCCCTCGCAAAAGTTGAGGTATTCATAAAAAAAGGATTCGGCAAACCACGCCATGTTTATATGCGAAATCTTAACCTGGCTGCCCGTTGTGAACCAATGGACGTGGAGACTCCCACTGATCTGATTTGGAATGATAACCATTCTATACCTCAATATGGCCAAAACGGAGAAATCCTCAAGGACGAAAATGGGAACGATTTATACGATAAACCCTGTGAATGGTTCGATATCCAGAGTTATGGGCCTTCTTTCAATGCCCAGGAATCTCATCAAGACTGGCTCTCTTGGTTCTATGGCTCTTGGAACTCTACTAACTGGAAAACCAACAACGATGCCACTCCTTATCGCAAAGACTTTGACCTTGGATATTATGTTCCAAATGGTGGTCACAGAGCCTGGAAAAATGACATGAAAAAGGCATCGACAAATTCTCCTCATTTTTTCAATCCTTATAATTATAGAAGCGATTTCTGTAGATTCCTCGAATCGAATGCAACAGGAGACAGCGACAATGATTTCTACCATTATATTCTATATCTCCCAGAAAAGAACATCGATGATCCTTCAGTGACAGGGAACCTCTCATCTACTCCACGTGTTCCCCATATTGAATATCGTTTCTTCCCTGAGGATGTCGATCCTGAAACGGGAGAAGTGGTTCAAAATGAGGTCTCCGGATTCGAAGACGATCGATACAGCAACACAGAATACAATCTTGACGATAACCAGAGCTACCGAATATATTTCACAAACTACGGAACCTCAGGGGATCAGTCACAAAATGTGAACTATGTTACTCCGGTTAACTTAGAAATCATGAATCAAAACCGAGACACCTATGATATGTATGAGAAAAACCGTGAAAATCTCAAGTATCACTGGCCTATCATGAGAAACCACACATATAAATTTTATGTGGGGGGCGACGGACCTCAGAATCCCGAAATATTCGTAGAAGTCTCCGACTGGGCTCACCGTAAAGTTCTCGTTCAATGGTGATTTTTATATATCACTTTTTGAGAACCAAATAATTCGGAGACCCCTAAAAAATAAAACCATAAACTATAAAGCAACCTGATGTCTAAGCTAAAGACCCACATAAATCTCCTTCTCTCCGGCATTTTTCTGATTTGTGCCTCTGCTTGCCAAGAAAAGGATGCCCCCATTGAATCTTCTGACGATTTAGTGCCGGAGGGTATGGAAAAAATCACATTCCTGCTCCCAAAATTTGAAGGAGGAGCAGGTCTGTTCCGTTCCCGTGCTTTCGATCCGGAAGAAGAGGGATATATGACCAATCTTTATATTATTGCCGTCAAATATAAAGAGTATGTTTATGACAGCAACGGTGATTTTGTGCAAGCAAATGACGTTACGCCTCATCGCGTTTACGCATTTTCTCTCGATCCGGTTGGTGAGGATTTTAAACTTAGCGACGATAAAAACCACGATGGTCAATACGGTCCACTTGGATCTAACTCAGAGGAATTAGATTATAGATCATTCAACGTCACACTTTATCCCGGTGAATATAGATTCGGCATCGTGGCGAATGTCGATCTTTATCTTGAACGTGCCACTAAGATTTCTGAATTCACCCGGGAAGAGCAACTTGACGAAATAGTATTGAATTTCTCCGAGGCTACACCTCTTGCTCCTCCTCATTTACCGATGGCATGCCTTCCGACTGAAATCAAATATAGTTCATACAGTAAGGATAACAAATCATTTGGCCCTATCCAAGCCGTGTCAGATGCAAAGGATTATTTGGTGGAAATACATAAGGATGCATCCCCCAGGATATTCGCTGATATGAAGTTCCTATGCTCAAAGGTGAGATATACAATCCTCTTTGATAAGACAGCGAATGGCATTTCCAAGGCTTTTGGAACTTCCTGGATTCGTTTCAACGTCGACGACCAGAATAAACCATACGCTACAAATATCAGACGTCAGACTCAGTTATTCAAAGGGCATTCATCAGATGTTTATGACGAAAACCTCGACCCCATCATCCCTCATTATGACAACACTTTACCTTCAGGAAGATGGACTATGAATATAGGTCGTTACTTTTGGTCAGGACCTGAATGGAGCGAGGATCCAAATTGGATGAATAGTGGTGAGTCTCACGGAACGGAGGAAGCGAGATATCCCTTAACTCCTGATTCTCGTCTTGACGAGTGGGAGGGTTCAACCTCTGAATGGATTCCCATGGAGCAGAAAGTATGGCAAGGTATAGTATATCTCCCTGAAAACAATGGATCAAACATAGAAAATTCCGGAATTGAGATTCCTAAAACTATCCTCAACTTCCCTTACCATACACGTGAAAATTCTTTGGATGATACTCCGGAAGTGGAGTCAAATGTTCCTAAGACAATAACTCTTTTTGCTGACGGGGATCAGAAATTTGAAGGCACCACAAATACAGGCAGCTATTTACAGACTGAAAACGGTGCATTCACTGGCCTCGAAAGAGGTTATTTCTACGATGTCGTGGCCCAAGTCACAGAACCTGACGTGGATGAAATGCAAGTCAGAATATTTGTCTCTATAATACATTGGCATGATATTGAACAAGTGATCCCAAGCGAAGATTCCCTCCACCAGACTCCTCAAGGTCACGAAGGTGAGGAAGAACCGGGGCAATAATCTAATCTTAAGCATTACAAAAAGGAAGATATGTATTTCCATATAAAAGACAAATTTGAATCTTTTTTCCAGACTATCCCGACTCTTTCATTTGGAAAGATAGTAAAAGGTTTTGTTATTTCAGGACTACTCCTTTCCCTATCATCATGTGAAGATAAAGATCTTGGTTATCCTGATGATAATGACTTATCTTTTTCTGAATCTATCTCTGAAGGTCTCACTTTTGCAGTTAATCTTGCAAAGGAACAGGGGACACGGGCTGAAGACGAAATTGATGATTATGTCGACATCAACAACCGTTTCCAGGTTCTCGTATTTTCTCAAAACGGAGATTTCCTTTTCGAGTCTATAAATCGGGTTGTCCAACCAAGTGGAGATATAGATGGACAATGGTATGTTACAATACCTTTCGACAAAGAAATAAAAGACCGGGGTGGAAATACCTTCTCATTGAGTCTTATAAAAAGTCAATTGGAAAAGGAAGGATTCAAGATTGCTGTTCTCGCCAACTGGCCTGGAAATGCCAACAACCCCAAGGTTAATTGGGGTTGGAGCGATAGTAAGCTTAACCCAAATGCTTCGTCAATTAAGAATATAAACGATCTGCATCACATTGAGGCCGATACCTATTATTCAAGTACATCAAAATATGATAGCAGCGTAACAGATGACGGAGTGATTAATTCTCGTAAACAAGCATACGATTTCATTCTTGACGGAGACAATAGGATGGGAGTGAATACCGACTGGGTGAAGATGAGTTCAGACGATTATGTCAGAAAAGGAAATGAAGACACCAGATGGACTGCCGACCGATGGATCAGAAATAATTGGGATCCAAGTAAAGACAAGGATGTGACTCCGGATGGAAACGAAGCTAATAGAATAAAGGGATATTACACTAAACTTTGGCAATATTGGAACTTCTCTGTCAGTATGGACAAACCTGATGAATCCATTCAATATCCAAAAATTTGGACTTTAGAAGATAAAAATTTGGATCAAGAAGACAATATATATAAAAATTGGGATAAAGAATGGCAAGGAAGAAATGGTGATGAATTCAAAAAACTTTTTGATAATAAAAACCACCTCTCCAATCTTGAAACAGACAGCGATATCGATGGCCTTATTATTGATCTAAAAAGAAAGGATTTAGAAGAAAAAGGTCAATTCCAAATTTATAAACAAAATGGATTGTATGGTATAGTATTGTCTGAGACTGACGCTTTTGAATACACCGATAAGAAAAATGAGAATAGTACAGACTTTGACGCAAAACCGAGAATAAAACATTCAAGTAATGATGCTCATGGGTTCATCCAGTTCAAAGCTTATGGCACAGGCACTTTCAGAATTAAATATATGAATGGCCTTACCAAAGGCACTGAGTCACGCCTTGTGGTTCAAAGAACATCGAATAATGTGAGAGACTGGAGTGTAAAAGACGTTGATTCTCCTACTGTTTATACTAATAATATAAATATAACAGAAGACCCGGAAGAAATTACAATTTTCTGTCAGAAAGGTAAGGTTGTTATTCTTGCTATTGAATGGGTATCTAATAAATACCTATATGACTCTGATCGATCGGCTGTTATGCCTGACAGGGAAAACCAGCCTATTCCTATGTATGGCGTTCAAAACTATAATAAAATAGATAACTGGACTTCCGGAGCGCTTATTAACCTCTCGCAAAATATTTATCTTATTCGGTCAGTAGCTAAAGTAGAACTTTACTTGCCTAAACAGGCCTCTTTCGTAAATATGAGGAGTATGAATCGCAAGGCTCGTTGTGAACCGATGGATGTGGAAACCCCCACTTTGCAAGGGTGGACTAAGTTTACCGGCCAGTCTTATCATACATCAGCTAATTGCGAATGGTTTGACATTCAGAAATATGGCCCTCTTTATGGCACTACCGAAAATTTCAAAGATTGGTATTCTTGGTTTTATGGGGCTTGGAAATATAAGTATAACACTTCCTCAAAGAAAAATGAAGAGAGAAACCCATCTGCCGGGGATTGGGCATGGGGATTCTCTGGAATAAATGTCCCGACAATTTCTTCTCTGAATGGGAAGGGAATTGAAACTTATCCCAGAATATTTAACCCCGATGTTGAAAGATCGGATTTTTGTGAAATGTATTATGCAGGTGAGGCCGAAGGTTATCATAAATATGTTGTTTATATGCCCGACAAAGGTATAGACGATCCTAACAATGCAGGAAAAGTTTCTGATACCCCAAAAGTGCCGCATATTGAATATCGCTACAATTACGATGATTGTTTCCTCGATGATAATAATTGCTTAAGAATTTATTTCACCGATTATGTGGGCAATATAACTGATAAAAATCCAAATATCGGGAATGTCCTCGACACTGGATTCAGCGATTATGAGGAAAATAAAGACAATCTTAAATATCATTGGCCTATTATGAGAAACCACAGATATAAATTTTATGTCGGTGGCACATATGAATCGCAAGAAATCTACGTTAAAGTTTCTGAATGGGGCAACCCGGCTGAAGCTAAAAGGGAAGAATGGTAAATAAAAACTTCTGGAAATGAAATTGAAATCATATATAAAGTTTTTTATAGGTAGCCTGATCGCCTTCGGCCTACAAAGCTGTGCCGATGATCTTCATTTAAAAGTCGATAACTCCGAAGAAGATTTCACCGGTATCACTCTTTTGATTCCAGATGTGGAATCGGCAGCTGAATTCGGCGCAACTCGCACTGATGGTTACGCCAACACTCGAGCCTACGACAAGTCGCTTGAAGGCACCTTTAACACCCTATACATTGCAGCCGTAAAAAAGGAGACAACCACTCCCATAGTATTTCTCAAAGCTCAATCCGATGGAAAAGAAGGAGAATACGATAAATACTCCATTAAACTCGAACCGGGCTACTATAAATTCTATGTGGTTTCTAACCTAAACCGTTATCTTATCGATGAAAGTGGCAATAGCATAACTTTTTCCGCAGCAGCCTCCGACGAGGAAACTATTAGAAGATTGATTCTTAATTTCCGGGCCGACCGTCCTCTTGAACCGGGATTCTTGCCTATGGCCTGCATGAATGAAGATCTCAAAATCAAAAATAATAAAGAGGAAGCGGGAACAATAAATGGCGCCAATTACATCAATATTTCTGAAGGGGCTAAGAAATATATATATGCCGACTTAAAATATCTTTGTTCTAAAGTTAGATACACAATCCTTTTTGACCATTCTAAGACCGAATTCAACGATGGCGATTACATTGATTTTCATCGGCATATGGCTCAGGAGGCTCCGTATGTGACTAACTTAAGACATCAGACGGCAATCAATATTGGGAATATCTTCCCCGGCACTCCTGATCTAAAATTCATTCCCAAAAGTTCAGATGATGACGCCCCTTCGGCATCTTGGCCTTTATTCCTCGACAGGTATGTTTACCCATCAGATTTCGATTTCTACGCTAATAATAATTCTGACGAAAATATAAAAAATGCTTTAGAAAACCTTCAGCAGTGGAAGGAAGAATCTGATGGAAGTTGGACAGGATCTAAATTCCTAAAAAAGAGAGTTTGGCAAGGGGTGACTTATCTTCCGGAAAACCTTCTCGAAGATAATCCCACTCTTCTTAAATTCCCTTATTCTTTCAATGGGTCGAAGGGAGGAGATTCACCTCGCGAAATCAAGCTTAAAGATTTCAATTTGAAAACATCTGACGTCAAAGAACCGGGAATCCGTAGGTCAATGATGTATGATGTTTATGCTCTCGTGAAGAAACCAGAGGCAGCAGACATGGTCGTGAATGTGCTTGTGGAGGATTGGAATCTTCAAAACCTTGTCTACCAACTTCATGGGCCTTATGAACTCGTAGTAGAGACTACTAAACTTGCAGAACTCAGTATGGAGAAAGATCAAGTCTTCTGGTTCCGAACAGATATCGATCCGTCTCAAATTGAGTTTATTTCCCCTAAAGTATCGGGCTCCCGAGAAGAAGACAATGATATGGTTGATCTTTATATAGGCAATGTAGTCAAGAAATCCGATGGCACTTTCGCTACAAATGAAAACGGCGACTATCTTTTCCGTATCGGATTGAATCCCGACATTCCTTATAAGGTTATCGACCAATTGAACAATGGAGGATTGGAATATAAAGGAATTAATTATACCACCAAAGATATCTCTTATTTCCATTTGGTAGCGGGTAGTTTAAATAAATATATAGAAATTGAAAACCTCAATCTCGATCCATTCCTAATAGTTGATCCACAAACTATTATAATAGACACTAGGGAACTTTATACTTCCGGAGAGGACGGTGCCACTTTCCCGATTCACATCGAGTTTAGCACAAATGTTGACTTGACGGAGTCTGATTATGCTACTCTCCAACTCTCCGTCCCTCAAGCTCTTATAGCTGCAGGGGAAACCGACGGCGAGGGCGATGGATCGCTTCGGTTCGTCAAAGGAGAGATAGAAGAAATTTTCACGCTCAATGGGGATTCATATATCTATAAGGATGTAGAGAACAAGGTGAATGAAATTGTTCTCAAAATCAAAAATATTATTTATGGAAATCCTTTTTGGGATAAAAACCATGAATATAATCTGACCTTCACTCTTACCTTGAATCGACAGGGTAAAGAACTGAAGATAGTGAAACCTGTAGTTATCAAGGTAAAACCATTCTCAGGCACCTATGTTATCCATTTCCGGGATAATACCAAAGATTGGGAAGAGGCCCATATCTATATTTTCCAAGACTTAACCCTCCCGGCCAACATGATGGCGGAAAATGAGAGTGGCGAATTTGTGCCCTATGAACATGCAGGACGCATTGTAGGATACATTGAGCAGAATCCTACATCAGGGTTCCAATGGAACGCTGCTCTTCAATACGTCTTCACAAACAATATGAGTTTCCGCGGTTGGCATGGAAATCATAAAGGAAGATTTGCTGAAATTAAAAATGGAGTGAGAACCTATGTTTCTGATGGAGATGACGAATATGGAGGGCCATCTATCAACGATCCATGGGCTGAGGCACATTATAATCCTATTATTCCCACCGGAGATGAGACTGAACTGACAATCGATAGTCCAACTTATGGATTTGTCATGTTTGGAGAACCTGATGAACGTTTGGCCGACCAAACTTTCAATCACAACTACAAAGACAAAAAATTTAAGTTCTGGAACTATAATTATTCCTATAATTATACCTACATGCTTGCAGAAAACATGGAAAGAACAGATCGGTATAATTACGATGTAAACTTCAACTACGACCATCAGACGTCAATTGAGGAACACACGGGATGGCAATGCTGGAGATGCAGTGACATGGCTCCCGACTATAACGCCAACGACAACCGGACTTTCTATCCGGGTATCGTTATGGAAAAAGAGGATGACGGATGGTGGAAATACACTCTCACAGGAGTAGCTCAACCGGGTCGTACAGTGGTGATTTTCGCTAACTGGCATCTCCCTTGGGATCCTGAAAATAAATGGTTTGACTATCGTGCTGAAGACTTCCGTTTCCCAGGTGACTATGAAGCAGGTCTTCCTCTCTTCGATTTTGAGGATAATGAAGGTTGGTTCCTCTTCGATGGCAATACTTCTAACAACGACCAGCAATTCACTGATGAAAAACCTGCTGCTTCCCGTATTATACCCCACTCCTTTACAGCAGCTTATTCAAGTCTTAGAATTGAAGTGAAAAACACCAATCTTTCTTCTATTATAATTGATGGTAAAACAGTCAACAAGTCCGGCACAGACTCATCTCGTGGGGTCGCTTATTTTGACGCTTCCGGACTTAACCTCACCGGAAAATCCAATTTCAATGTAGAGGCTAACGGGAAGACCTATAAGCTTGAGCCCAAGTTCTTTACTTCGGGAGCCAATGGATTCGTAACAGCTCAACCCCTTTATACAGAATTCACCGACGGTATTCCTCTTTACGTTAAATGGAGTGACAATATACAACCTAACGACGGGTATTGGAAAGACTTTGATTATTGGGATGAGACTGCTTTCTATCATCCTCCCACAGGAGGTAGCAATTATATGAATGTTTATTGGGGTAAGGATGAGACATGGGCATACCCCATGGATTCTTACACTTTTTCCGGTCATGCATTCGGCAACTATAAAGGAGTTGATATAATCACTTCGACCAGTAAACCCACCGGCAGTGTTAAAGATATGATCGAACTTCGTCTTTGCACATCTCCGGCCGGGGACGGTAGATTCTACAAGATTCTTAAAGTTGAAGATCTGCCCGGATATTATAATCCCGGAGGCAAGAAATATATTATCAACTGGCATTTGATGAAGAGCCCTTACTCTGTGCCTAAACCTCAATAATGAAACCTCTCCCTTTCATATCATAACCTACCATTGAAATGAATTTAATATCTAATATAACCCGGTCTTTGAAACGTTTGGCCCTTGCTGTTGCCCCTTTGTGGGCGGCTCTACTTGCGCTCTCTTCCTGTTCCTCAGACCTCGACATTGATAAAGGCCTCTTTCCCGGAAGTGAAGAAATAGTAATTCAATTTGCCATCCCCGATTTGAAGTCGGTGCTTACAAGAGCCACCTCAGAAGCGGGAATTGAAAAGATTGATGCCTTCCTTTTCACAGAAGATGGACAATTCATTGCAAAAGAAAACTACTCCATAACTCCTCAGCTTGCTCAGCAGAAGGTGCTTCTAAGAGTCGGAGGGGCCTACTCTAATAAGAACGTGGTCATATATTTGGTAGCTAATGGAGGATCAAACGTGGAGAGTATCAATTCTTTGGAGGGTTTAAGACGACATATTCTTGACACTTCCTTACAGGATCCGGATTATCTCCCGATGATAGGTAAGGTGACTGTTAATACCGCCGAAACAGAAACTTCTCTTACACTTACCCGTTCAGTCGCTAAAGTATCAGCCGAGTGCTCCATGGAAAATGTTGAAGTGGAAGGCATACGTATTTATAATAATGCCGTTGAGGGTTTTCTCGCTTCCTCTATAAATCGACAGGAATATGATGGAGATGATTACGTGATTTCCACAAATGTAAATACCGGGACCCCTGCCGATGGAGATTTCAACAATCAGCCCAACACTCTTTATACATATCCATCTTACGGTTTTAACTATAATGAAAAAACCGGGGCATATGTGATAGTAAAAGTGAAACGAGATGGCACAGACCAATACTATCGTCTGAATCTTCGTAAGGAAAAAACCTCAAAAGATTCAGATGCCGATGGTTATATCGACACGGCCAACGGGTTGATATATTTAAATCTTTTCCCCAACCATCACTATAAGATTAAAATCACTGGTTTTTTCACAGATGGATATCCTTCGGCCGAAGAGGCTTCTAAACATCCCGAGGCAGATCAGTTCATCGTTTATAATATCCATGATCATGCAATGGAAGTGCTCTCAATGGTCACTGATGGATATAATGAGTTAGGCGTCACTCCTGAAGTGACTCTTAATTCATCGGTCGATGAAAAGACAGTTGTGGTGAAATGTTTTTCTCCTGATAGAGTTGTCACCGAAAATGAAATAGAATGGGTGGCCTCGGAAGGACTTCAAGTTGTTTATGCCGGACCTCATAAGTATAAGCTCGAGGATGGAGAAGTGGAGGATGACGGGACGGAAAACCCATTCGTCGCGGATTATAATGAACGTTGGGATCCTGATAATCCGGGACAACAGTTTGAATTTACAGTCAAGATAGCTCAAGGCACTAAAGAATATGAGAATCTGGATGGTGAAGTAACTTTCAAATGGAATGGTCTTGAACGTAAGGTTAAAGTGAATTTTGAAGCTGCTTTCCTTTTGCCCGATGTCTGCACCGTGACTCTCAAAATTTTTGAGAACGGCACGAAACTTGATGCCACAATCCGAGATTATTGGACTTTTGTAACGGCTCAAGGTGAATCAGGAGAAAAAGAAGGTTTAGCTACTTCGGCTGACTTAAAGGGACAGACACCTCGGCTCTTTGGTATTAAGCCGCAGAATATGGTGGGAAATAAGAAACGTATGAACGGTTTCCATTTCCCGATGCCTTATGGTGAGCAACATTCTTCGAATCCTTGGACTTATGTATACACTGTCGATTTTACTAATCTTACTCATCAGGCAGACATTGAAGGAAAGACGATTGAACGAATTGAAGATATAAAGTCGGGGGATTCATTCTTTACAGATTGCGTCAATTGGAGTTATTCTTCCGGTAATTCCGGGGAATTAACCTTCAATCAGACCGGTCTTTCAGACCCCTATCAATATGGTGGAGGCACCATTACCTTCGTTGTAAAATACACGGATGGCACTGAGTCTTTAATCAATGCCTCACTTTACCACACCGGTTTCTTCCATTATGAAGGAGAAACGGCTTATGCCCCGGAAAACAAACTGGGATACTATTATTATGAAGTAGTGCCTATGGCCGGTAGTTATTGGCTTGACCGTAATATCGGGGCTGAGGCCAATACCTCTTATATTGATATTGAAGATCCTATTCACAACACGGGATCCGAAGCAGCCGGGAGACTTTTTACCATTATAGAGGAGCCTCAACCATTCAAATTGCCGAAATGGGATTTCAATATGATTCCACCAGGGTATCATGTGCCCAATCAAATCGAATGGGATGATCTCAGACTCCACGACAATTTCGTGACTCAATCTGTAACCCTAAATAGCACTCTGTATATGTCTACCTATTATCGAACTGATAATTCCAAAATAGGTAATATATACTTCCAGAAGGCTAGATTCCGCAATAATAAGAATCTTTATTTATCTTCTCCTAAATATAATGAAGAGGCTAATTCTGGTGATGCCGGAGCTGGCTATTATTGGTCGGTCTCTGAAGCCCCGGCTATGGAGAAGGAACAAATGGGTAATTGGTTACGGGCCCTTTATCTCAATGGCTCGTCATCCACTTTCAATAATGCCAGCGTCACAGACCACCGTATGCCTATAAGGTGTAAGGCAGGTACTGATCAGGAAAAGAAGGAAGTCCCGGAAAACTATATTAGTTTCAATGTGCATGAGGTCACTCACGTCTTCTTATATCATAAGGACAATCTGACACCTCTTTTCACTTTCCCGGGAAGGGCAGTCGGTTCGTCTGCTTCTGCAGTGAAATGGCAACATTTTTATTGCTCAACTACTCAAGACCCTTCCAACCTAAGGATGATATTCGTCAAACTTCAGGAAGACGGAAAGGTTATGCTTCATTATAAAGATGGAGATACATTTAAATCAACCCAGGAATTCGATAAAATCAACCTCAAAACCCAGGGTTGGAACATCGATACGGGAAAATATTACGACTTCTGTGAAGTTGGACAGAATCGAGACTCCTGTGTATTCACGGCCACAGCAGATCCAACCGACTGTAACACCGGCTCTTCTTCGGGAGACAATCAGGGTGGTGGTGGAGATAGTGGAGACAGCGGAAGCACGATTAACCCCTCCGATTACCAATTCACTATCGAAGATCTTTCAAAGGAAGAAAATCTTAATATCACGCGACAAGAATATATTTACGGTGACGCTTATGGTCAATACCGTATGAATTCGTTTAATGGTAAAAATTTTGCCGACCTCAAGCCCGGTTCAGTTCTTAGAATATACACAGTGGTTTATTCCGACGGATATAAGGTTGTTACTCGAGATAGTTGGTGGTGGGAACTCGCAACTTATAAAGCGAGTGATACAAGAGAATTCCACCCCGACAATGGAGCATCTACCGAATGGATTATTGAGATAACCTTAACTCAAGAATTGATCAATCAACTAAAAGAACATCCGGAATTTGTACTCGAATGTAACCAGACCATTATCCTTGGCATGACTCTCGATGAATCAAATGCCTCCTCAGGAGGTGGTGACTCAGGTGGTGGAGGAAATACTGAACCTGTTCCGGAGGGTCCCTCTACAGAGATTTGGAACGGTAGTCCGGCTTTCTCAAATAATGAAGTTACTTTATATGATTTCCCGAATTACTCAGGCAACGTAATTCTCTATTTTACATATGATATAACTAACCAATGGTATATGGCAATTAGATTAAATATTGAGAATGGTCCCTATTATGGTTACGATTCTAGTGATAAATCTTTGCAGTTTGATGGAACATTTAAAATTACATTAAGTGAATCGGATTATCAGCAGTGCCGTAATAATGGATTAAAAATAACGCAGGATGGAATTTCAATTACAAGCATTTCCGTTATAAGTATCAATTAAATTTAAACAGCTTATACTTTATGTAAACCATTGCTGCATGAAGGTCCCAATATAATCCGTAAAGGAAGAGGAATTTTCAATGAAGCCCTCAATTACCGGGTTATCAGTCCCCTTCCCTTGATAGAGATGAGATGTGATCCGGAGAGATAAAAGAAGGAGGCCTTATAAAAGGTCTCCTTGTTTTTACCCTTAGAAGGTTATTGAGATTAATTGGTTTCCTCTTTGTGATGAATTTCAGAGCTTTGTTTTGATGGCTGCAGTCTCTTTCTCATAGCCTGGCTTTTCGAGGAGGGCAAACATGTTTTTCTTGTAGGCCTCCACACCCGGCTGGTTGAAGGGATTGACGCCTAGCATATATCCGCTCACGCCACAAGCCTTCTCGAAGAAATAAATGAGCTGGCCGAGAGTGTTCTCTTCAAGTGCATTGAGTTCGATTTTGATTACCGGCACTCCCCCGTCTACGTGGGCGATCTTCGTGCCCAGCTCCGCCATCTTGTTAACCTCGTCGATGTGTTTTCCGGCAAGATAGTTTATGCCGTCGAGATTGGCAGCATCCTGAGGTATGCGACGTGTGATGGCCGGTTTCTTCACTGACAAGACAGTCTCGAAGATGGTGCGCTCGCCCTCCTGAATCCACTGCCCCATCGAATGGAGATCGGTCGTAAGGTCGACAGAAGCCGGGAAAATACCCTTGCCATCCTTGCCTTCACTCTCGCCATAGAGCTGTTTCCACCATTCAGCGAAATAATGGAGTTTCGGGTTATAGTTCACCAGAATCTCTATCTTTTTCCCGCTTTCATAAAGGGCGTTACGCAGACGGGCATAAATCTCACATGGATTTTCATCTCCGGGATGTTTGGTGGTTTCCTCCATTTCAGCGGCACCATGGATAAGTTTCTCGATGTCGAAACCAGCGCAGGCGATGGGAAGCAGACCCACAGGAGTGAGCACTGAGAAACGTCCTCCCACATTGTCGGGGATAACGTAGGTTTCATAACCTTCCTGAGTGGCGAGAGTGCGGAGTGCACCCTTCTTCTCGTCGGTGATGGCAACGATGAGGTCTTTGGCAGCTTCCTTTCCGGCCCGCTTTTCAAGCATCTCTTTGAAAATACGGAAGGCTATAGCCGGCTCTGTGGTGGTGCCGGATTTTGAAATAACGATAATACCGAATTTCTTCCCTTCAAGGAGTTTCTCAAGTTCAGCGGTGTATTCCTCGCTGATGTTCTGTCCGGCATAAAGGATCTTGGGATTCTTCGGAGCCGGAGCATAGAAATCGGCGAAATTGTCGGAAAGGGCTGATATCACTGCCTTTGCTCCAAGATAGCTTCCGCCGATGCCGATGCATACTATATAATCGCATCTTTCCCTTAGTCTTTCAGCAGTTTTATTGATACTGTCGAGAAGACTCTTGGGGGTCTCCGAAGGAAGATGGAGCCATCCCAAGAAATCAGAACCGGCTCCGGTGCCGTTCTCCAGAGTAGTCATAGCATCGACAGCGCGGTTTCTGTCGGCCTCATATTGCTTCTCTACAAAATAGACGGCATCCTGAATGTTTAATTCGATAGATCTCATATTTTATGGTTTATGGTTTATGGGGTTTAAGTCCATGGTCATGAAAATGTGTCTGCGATTGCCCGGAAGGCCTGTCGCGGGTTCTTCCCCTCGTAGATGATGCGATAGACACAATTTAGTATAGGCATCTCCACATCGTATTTATCGACGTTTATATCATGCATGCAGCGAGTGCCATAATAGCCCTCGGCCACCATCTCCATTTCCATCTTAGCACTCTTGACGCTATAGCCCTTTCCGATCATGGCTCCGAAATTATGGTTGCGCGAGAAGATACTGTAGGCTGTCACTAAGAGGTCGCCCAGATATGCCGAGCGGTCGATATCTCTCTCGCAATCCATAGGAGCAGCGACATCGATAAAGCGACGCATTTCCCGGATGGCGTTGCATACGAGCATAGCCTTGAAGTTGTCGCCTGCCTTCATTCCGTCGACAATACCGGCGGCAATGGCATAAACGTTTTTCAAGACGGCACCGTATTCAATTCCAGCCACATCGAGCGACACTATTGTCTTAAGACGCGAACTGGAGATGCTGCGAGCAAAATTTGTGCCCTTGATGGGGTCGTGGCAACCTATGGTCAGGTAGCTGAGATGGTCGAGCGCCACCTCCTCTGCATGACATGGGCCTCCGATCACTATCAAATTGTTGTCGGCGCAACCCTTGTGGGTAGCAAACCAGTCGGTCACAATCTGATTGTCGCCCGGCACGATTCCCTTGACGGCCGACACGATGTTTTTATCATTCATGTCTACCGTTATCTTATCGGCTTCATCCTTGAAGAATGGCGATGGGACAGCCACAACGATTGTCTTGGCTCCAGCCACAGCCATATTGATATCGGAGAAGAAATCTATCCGATGGGTGTCGAAAGTGATATCGCTCAGATAGACCGGGTTGCGATGGTGTTTCACAAAATCGGCTATCCTTTCCGGACGGCGGATATACCAATTGATGCGTGAATTATTATTGAGCAGCAGCTTGGCGAGCGCTGTGGCCCAGCTGCCCGAACCTATGACGGCTATCTTTCCCAGATTTTCCATCATTCGCCTTTATTTTCCTTATCCGTTTCCTCGCTTTCAGCTCCGGTCTCCTGTTTCTTTTCGGGACGCATCTGAGGGAATAAAAGCACCTCCTGGATTGCGCTCTGACCCGTCATCAGCATTGCCAGACGGTCCATTCCGATACCCATACCCGATGTGGGGGGCATTCCGTATTCCAAGGCCCGGATGAAGTCTTGGTCGATAATCATCGCCTCGTCGTCACCCTTGTCGGCTAGTTTCATCTGCTCCACAAAGCGCTCATACTGGTCGATCGGATCGTTGAGTTCGGAATAGGCGTTGGCAAGCTCTTTTCCGTTCACCATCAGTTCAAACCTCTCGGTTAGTTCCGGATTCTCGCGGTGGCGCTTGGTTAGCGGCGACATCTCGATAGGATAGTCGATGATGAAGGTGGGCTGGATAAAGCTCCCCTCGCATTTTTCTCCGAAGATCTCATCGATAATTTTGCCTTTACCGAAACTTTTGTCGATTTCTATACCATTGTTTTTGCAGAACTCTCGAAGCTCCTCCTCGGTTTTGCCGGTGATATCGAAGCCCGTCTTATCGAGTATTGCCTGAGCCATTGTCACCCTGGGATAAGGGGCCTTGAAGGAGATAACGTTGTCGCCCACGGTCACTTCGGTGGTGCCGTTGACATCAAGGCATATCTTCTCGAGCATCTTCTCTGTGAAGTCCATCATCCAGTTGTAGTCTTTATAGGCCACATAGATTTCCATGCAAGTGAACTCCGGATTATGGGTGCGATCCATTCCTTCGTTGCGAAAATTCTTTGAGAATTCATAGACTCCTTCAAAACCTCCGACGATAAGGCGCTTGAGATAAAGCTCGTCGGCAATTCGAAGATATAAGGGGATGTCGAGAGCGTTATGATGGGTGATGAAGGGGCGTGCGGAAGCTCCTCCGGGAATGCTTTGAAGAATCGGGGTCTCCACCTCTATATAGCCATAGGAGTTGAAATATTCCCTCATGGAATTAAACATCCGGGTGCGCTTGAGGAAGATTTCCTTGATGCCGGGATTGACGATGAGATCCACATATCTCTGGCGGTAGCGCTGCTCGGGGTCGGAGAAAGCGTCGTAGGCCTTCCCGTCTTTAAGCTTGACAATCGGCAGGGGACGGAGACTCTTGGAAAGCACGGTGATTTCCTGTGCATGGATGGAAATTTCCCCCATCTGAGTGCGAAACACGTAACCCTTCACTCCGATGAAATCGCCGATGTCGAGGAGTTTCTTAAAGACCACATTGTAGAACTCCTTGTCTTCGCCGGGACAGATGTCGTCGCGGCTCACATAGATCTGGATACGCCCCTCGCTGTCTTGCAACTCCAGGAAGGAGGCTTTTCCCATGATGCGACGGCTCATGATACGGCCGGCCACGGCAACTTCGCGCCGGGGCTCTTCGTCATCCTTGAAATTCTCTTTTATCTCCTTTGAATAGCCGGTCACCGGGAATTCCCGGGCCGGATATGGTTCGATACCTCTGTCGCGAAGGGCCTGCATGCTGGAGCGGCGCCCTATCTCTTGCTCGTTTAATTCCATTTTATTGTCGTGTCTTTTTATTGCTTTGGGAATATCCTTGCAGTTATTGGTTTTAGAGAGAGTTTATGTTGCAAATATAACGAAAATTTTGCCTCTTTATGAGGGGAGGGAATTTTCAAGCACTTTCATTGCGGCGTCGTAGCCGGCCATGACCCCCTTTTGGAGCGAAGAGAGTTCGAAAGTGGAAACCTGGTTCAGTTCGTTTACCTGGATGACCCTATCGCACAGGCGGAGATCCTGAGCTATGTTGGCCTTAAGCATCAGATGATAGCTTCTCAGGGCGATGTCAAGGAGAGTTTTCTTGCCTTTGTAGGTATGGCGCAGGGGGCTGCAGTTGCACCCATAGAGGGTCTTGCAATATCCCCGGATTGCCCAGGCCGGCAGATTACGCAACACGCCTCCATCGACATAGCTCACGCCGTTGATCACTTGAGGATTGAAAACGATGGGAATGCTGCAGGAGGCCAAGACACGAGGCACTATTTCCCCTTTGCTCCAGCCTACCGACTTGCCATGGTCGAGATCGGTGGCGCAGACAATCGTGGGAATATTGAGTTCCTCCAGGTTTTTGACCGGCAGCCAAGAGTCGAGGAGTTTTCCGAAACGGTCAAGCCGCATGAATCCTTGCCTGGGAATGGCCCATTCCGTGAAATCGCCCAGACTCGAAGCCTCTGAAAAACATTTGATGATGTCGGAGGGAGACAGCCCTGCTCCATAAAGCACGCTTGCAATCGCACCGGCCGACACACCCGAAAGGATATCGGGCCGGATGCCACATCGGTTGAAGGCCATCAAGACACCGATATGGGAGAAACCTTTGGCCCCTCCCCCGCTCAGGGCAAGGCCCACTGTTTTGTCTTTTCGAAGACCCATTCGTTCAAGGATACTGTCGATTTTGAGTGCCATAAGGTTGTTATTTCTTTTTCTTGAGGAATTTCACCATGTCGTCGAAATCTTTGCGATAGACGATGCCAAGGCCCTGGGTGGTCAATGCCTCGCGAAGATAATAATTCTGGTCGTTGAAGTGGTTGTAGGCCTTGAGCCGGAGATTGCCGTTTTTACTCAGCAGGTATTCCACATCGAAGTCGCCTACGAAGGTCGTGCTCGAGGTGCTCCTGTCGCGATATCCGAAATTGCCGTTGATGAGCAGCCTGTTGTTGAGTAGCCGCGAGGAGAGAGCCACGTCTACCTCTATGTCGGAGAAATCCCCCTTGTCGCTGCGGAAGGATGGAGCCACGGAAAATTTATCGGTGAGCTGACCCAGAATGTTGGTGAGCTGTGAAGAAATAGTGGATGAGGCCACAGCCGCAAGTTCTCCGCCGTTGCCCGAGGCTCCCATATATTCGGGAGTGTAAAAACGGTTGAGGGCAAGCAGATAGATAATCTGGCGATTCATCATATCGTCGGTGGAGATTATGCTCTTCACTTTTCGCTCCACATCCTGCGTGAGAGTGGGCAATTCGATGTCGAAGGTAATGTCGGGCGAGGTCATATTGCCCTCCACGGAGAGCACGGCGTCGACAGGCACATTGGTGCGGTTGAGGTCACGATCCGTCGAGAAACTCTTGTCGAGGTCGGAAAGATTGGTGTTGACCCGGTAGGTGGCGCTGATGTCGAGGTCGGCCGCCAATGGGTTGCCGTTGAATGTGATATAGCTACCCTCCCTGATTTTGAAATCGCGAAGGATAATGTCTTGGAGCGAGAAGTTATAGTTTCCCTCGTCGATTTCATATTTCCCATACATCATCATCTCGTCGACGTCGCTTTCATATTTCACTTGCATGGCTCCATGACCTCGTGCTGTGATTTTATCTCCGGCCGCAGGATCCATCACCAATGTGAATAGAGTTTGGGGAGTGACAGTGGCCCGGATGTCGATTCCGAATTTCGAGAGACCTTCGTCGTCATGATGCATGCTCTGCCTCAACATCTCCTTTATGTCTTGGGGAGTCAGCTCCTTATTTTTGGCAGCCTCTTCGGCGCGCCGGTCGGAAAAGGTCAGGAATTCATAGTCGCGTGCATATTCCGTTTCGTTGAGCACGAAGGTAAAATTAGAATTTCCGGCCACAGTCATGTCTGCTGAGATATTTACGAGACCCGGAATTCCCGTGAGGTAGGCCGATCCGGTTCCGAAGAGAGTGCCATACCAATCCGGATTGAGTTCAGAGTTGGTGTCGTAGCATAGGAAATTGTTTGCGTCGCTCAGTCGGAAGGTAAAGGATGGGTCGTGGAAATAGCGGTGGCTCAGCTGACCTGTGAGCAGCGCAGAGTTGCCGAATTTATCATAGAGGCGAAAATGGGGGATCTCAATGCGGCCCGGATTGAGAAAGACTGAGTCGCTGCCGTGATATATAGTGTTGGTGTAGTCGAGTTTGACGGCCACAGAGTCGGCGAATATCTTCCCGGTCATGTCGATATCGTGGAAAGTGCCGAAGAGTTTGACATCGCCGGTGGCGAAGCCCCCGACGTGGGAGGAGAATACTGCCATGAATGGCTGCACGAAATCCACCGGCACTTTGTGAGCTGAAAGGTCGAAACTCAGAGAGTCACGTCCGAGCCAGATTCCTCCGGCTGCATCCACGATTTGACGGCCCCCCATGGTGATGTCGGCTCCGATCTCTATCTCCTTCTGCTCATTGTTCCATTTGCTGCGGGCGATGCATGTGCCCAGCGCTGCCCCGTTATAGGTGAAATCATTTATCACGAGCGACTCGGTTTCGGCCACAGGATTTCCGCTAAGGAGGGCGCGTCCGGAGATTTCTCCGGTGGCGGTGCCTCCGAAGGTGACGTAGTTAATCGCAAGCATTTCAAACACGTAGTCCACGTCGATGTCTGCCAGCCGGATTGTGACCGCATCGGCATATTCCGGCGAGGCTCGCCCCTCAAGCTCCACAAATTGGTCATCATGGCTTATGCGGAGGCCTTGGATATCTATAGTTTCGCCTGAATAGAGGATCCGGCTTTGGGCCAGATGCCAGTCGGCAGTGCCCATCTGAAGAATAGAGGGCTGGAGCGTCAAAGCAATTTCCGGCTTCTTGGAAAGAGGGGGTCTTGAAAAATCGGCATCCAACAAAAGATGGCCCTTGAAGTCGGAGTTTTCGGTGTTGATCCAATGGATGTCGGCATTGAGGTTGTCGGCCTCTCCCCGGAGATTTACGTTTAGGGCAAGATCTCCCTTTTTGACGGGCAATGCGGTCTGGAGGAAGATGTCAAGGATTCCCGGATCGCCGAAGATATTGGCAGTCAGTTTGGTGTCGTAGATGAGTTTGTCTTTTCCCTGCTGGAGATATGGAAGATCGAGCTCCAGCCATGCGGAATTTTCAGAGCCGAGGATAGAGCCTGAGATGTTGACAGGCACAAGGAGCCTGACGGGAAGATGGAAAAAATCGGGGAGAGTGTTGTTCTTCTTTATGTGGATATCGAAGTCGAGGTTGCCTGCCCGAGCTATGTGACCATGGTGCGGTTCTTTATTGTGAGCCACCAAAGGGTGTTGCCCCTCTTGTGAGGGAACAAGGGCCGGAAAGATTGAGGAGGTCATTCCCTTTAATTGCGGAGGGAGTTCCCGGGCGTCGAAAGTGCCTTCCAGCCGGGCTGCGATCCAGTCGCTGTCGAGGTCGATCCGTTGCAGGGAGTCTTCGCGGCTTGCTGTTAGTTTCAGTTGGTGGAGTCGGAGGCGTCGGGAATTGTCGGGAGCCGAAAATGTGAAATTATTGAGATTGAGCTCCCCGAGGAGTTCGCGTGTGCCGGTTGCAGCGAAATCGAGATTCAGAGATCCGGCGATTTGATAGCCGTTGTAGGCCTTGAGATCGGCAAGGAGCGAAGGATCCAGACGTCCCAGGTCAAGATCGAGACGGAGACGTTTCTCCTCCCCCTCTATATCTCCGTCGAAGCGTGCCTCGATATCGGCGATGGCATTATCGATGAGAAGGTCGCCATCGAAATCCTCAGCGGTCTTATTCAGATTGAGGGAAAATCCCTCATAGATTTTCTTTTTGAATTCAAAGTTGTCGACAACCAGGCTCACCATTCCTTCGGGCTTTCCGTCGGCCAGGAGTCCTTCTGCCACCACATTTGCATTGACAACCCCTAACCCTGAGTCAGGAATAAAATCTTCAAGGTGAAGGTTTTCAATCGTAACCTCCGCCTGACCCGAGTAGCGGTTGGCCGAAGGGTTTGCAATGCTCCCCTCGATCCCGATATCGAAAAGCAGGCTTGTCAGGTCGAAATTACCCTCTCCTGTCTTATGTCTCAGGTCGGCTGCAATGTCGCCTGAAAGGTCAAGATAACCCATCTTGGCAATGGCCCCGGATAGGTTGTGGGGAAGGTTGGTCCCCGGAGGAAGCAAAAACGGGATTCTTTCAATGAGGGTTTGACCCAACCGGAGACTGAAATCTGAAATCTCCCCTTTCGCCTCTTTTATGTTGTCGAGCCCGTCGATGGCCCCAATGAAATTCAGGTCAATTAGTTCGGGTGTGCCAAACTTAAAACGAGTGAGATCCAGGCCTCTCAAATTGCCTGAGGCCTCTATTTCCAAAGGCAAAGATTCTTTAAAACTCTCCAATCCTTTATAGAGGAATGAAAAGTCGGCCGGTGTGATATAGCTTTGTGTGATGATAAGTTCCTGCCGCTCTTCCCGCAAAACCTTTGCATAGTCGCCATCCGGACCGGGAGAGAGGGAAATTTGAGGGATATAGATCCTGGAATTAGGGAATTCTATGGTGATGTCTTGAGCGCTTACCCCTTTGTCATTAAATTCTCCTTTAAGTCCTATTTTCTCGATGGAAATTGCATCCGCAATCTTTAGGGAAAGGCGGCGAAGGTCTACCTCCACTCCCTTGTTGCCTAAACGGGGAAAAGAGATATCGGCAGAAAGATTTTCCACTTGCAGGTCTCCCTGATCGAGGGTGCCGATTTTCCGGCCCTTCATCCAGGGACGTTTGAAACTTATGCTGCTCTTTCTCAACACCACATTCCGGAGGGCCAAATCGAAATCCTTTTTCTCTTTGTTGTCATCTTTTGGAGAAAGCGCCCGGATTATGAAATCGATGTTGAGAGGTCCCCCCTCCTCTTCTTGAACGAGATAGCCCTTGAGTCCGATTATTTCTCCGAAGGTAAGATCTATATGGCGGTCGGCCATAAGTCGCCAGAGACTTATCCCCGCTCCGATTTTTTCCACCTCAAGACACTTCCGGCCCGAAGGGTCGAACACTTCCAACCCCGAGATGTTGACTTCGTTGAATGGATAGATCTCAATGTCAGCGATCAAGACTTCTCCCCCTATCAGTTTCGACACTTCGGCAGCGAGAATATCCTTGACGTAATTGGTGAAGGCCGGAATAGAAAAAAGAGTGTAGGCCAACACGTAAAGTCCCACGACCAAGAGCGTCAACGTGAAGATGATGCTCCTCAAAGTCTTATAGATTGTTTTCACTATCATGAGGTGGGGACTATGGGGATTGGAGCGGCCCGAATAGAATTTCTATGGAGAATTTCCGGGCAGAATATCCGGGAGTTGCCCTCAAGGGGGTCTCAATTGCAAATTTAAACAAAAACGCTTAAATTTGCATCAAATCTATAAGCTTCCCCTCCTCCTGCCCCCTCATCTGTCACCCATTAATTTTTAAATCTTAACTCTTTAATCTTAACTCTTAACCCTCAAGATCCCCATGACCATCCTCGCAATCGAATCCTCCTGCGACGACACATCTGCGGCTGTCATAGGCGACGGACTCTTGCTTAGCAACGTCATAGCGAGCCAGAGGGTGCATGAAAACTATGGAGGAGTAGTGCCGGAACTGGCTTCTCGAGCCCATCAGGAGAACATCGTGCCGGTGGTCGACGAGGCTTTGCGTCAGGCAGGAGTCAAGAAAGAAGATTTAAATGCAATAGCGTTCACCCGGGGCCCGGGACTTTTGGGGTCGCTCCTGGTGGGCACTTCCTTCGCCAAAGGACTGGCTATCTCTTTAGGGATACCGCTCATCGACGTCAATCATCTCCATGGCCATGTGCTTTCCCATTTCATAAAGCGGGAACCCGATGACGAGACTCCTGAATTTCCCTTTATATGTCTGTTGATTTCCGGGGGCAATTCACAGATAGTGTTAGCCCATAGCGAAGGGGAAATGGAAATTTTGGGAAAGACCATCGACGACGCAGCCGGAGAAGCTTTCGACAAATGCGCCAAGGTGATGGGTCTCCCCTATCCCGGCGGCCCTCACATCGACCGCCTTGCCGCCGAAGGAAATCCGGAGAGGTTTAAATTCGCCAAACCCCATATCCCGGGGCTCGATTATTCCTTCAGCGGCCTCAAAACTTCTTTTCTTTATACCCTGCGAGACAATTTGAAAGCTGATCCGGAGTTTATAGAGAAGAACAAGGCTGATTTGGCGGCCTCTCTGCAAAAGACCATTATCGACATACTTCTCGATAAACTTGACAAGGCCGTTAGGGAGCATCCCGTGAGACATCTGGCCATCGGGGGCGGAGTTTCGGCAAATAGCGGAGTGAGAAAGGCTGTGGAGGAATTTTGCACCAAACGCGGCATCCGCGCATGGATCCCTCCGAGGGTGTTCACCACCGACAACGCCGCGATGGTGGCCCAGGCGGCCCTCTTTAAACTAAAGGCCGGCGATTTTTGCCCCCTCGATGCCCCGCCCTATTCCCGCGTGGAAATCTGAGGAAGAGACAAATGGGTTGACTTCATGGGAAAAAGACTTTGATGATGAAGAAAGACAAAGATAAAAAGAACGACATCGATAAGGCCCGCATCGGCGAGAGCTATACGGAGACACGCCATGTGGTGATCTACGGCTATACACGCCAGGAGCTCTCAAGAGTGATCAGGCATTTCGAGGCCCAGTTGCCCGAATTTGTAAAAATCACGATTGAAAACACCCACCTGGTGACCAATATCACCCTTACGGGAGAAAACACCGGGGTGGAACTGCTTCGGTTTCAGATGAACCGCTACCACAACAATCTCAACAGCATCTTCACTCGCGACGTTGTTTCGATGGAGAATAAGACTGTGGCAGAGGTGTTGGGAGGTCTTTTGCAGGAAAGGGAACTCACTGTGGCTTGTGCAGAGAGTTGCACAGGGGGCAACCTTGCCCATCGGATTGTGCAGGTGCCCGGTTCGTCGGCATATTTCCTTGGGAGCGTAGTTAGCTATTCCAACGATGTAAAGGCCCGGGTGTTGGGAGTTTCCCGGAGTAATCTGTCAGCCTTTGGTGCAGTGTCGCAGGAGGTGGTAGAGGAAATGGCCGACGGAGTGGCCCGGCTTATGAGGAGCGATTGTGCGATCGCCACTTCCGGCATCGCAGGGCCCGATGGCGGCACTCCACTCAAACCCGTGGGCACAGTTTGGATTGCCGTGAAATATGGCGACACGGTGGTCAGCGAATGCCTTCATTTCAAGGGCGACCGCAACACTGTCATAGAGAGCGCCACAAATCATGGAATGGTGATGCTCATCAACCTCCTCCGGAATTCCTATACTGTGCAGGAGGAGGTCAACGATGACTGATATGAGAAGAATATTTTTACTGCTGGTGGCGACGCTCTGTGTGGCTATGGTTTCTTATGCCACTCCGGAGAAATTGAATTATGTCGTCACATATAAATGGGGCCTAATCCAAAAGGATGCGGGAGATGTGGAAATAACGCGCACTCCCCGGGCAGAAGGCTATGAGCTGAGACTCGTGGCCCGCACCAAACCTTGGGCCGACCGCATCTATAAGGTGAGAGACACTCTGATCTCGGTGACCTCAAAGGAGAAATATCGCCCCATCCACTACACCTATATAGCCCATGAGAAAAACAAATATCGTCGCGATGAGGTGAAGTTCACATATATCGGCAATACTGTGAAGGGCGATGCAGAAAAATATAAGGAAGACAAGAATGGCAATATAAAACACACCGCCACCACTCTGGAGGCCACGGGGCCGGCCTACGATATGCTCAGCGTTTATTTCTTTCTCCGCGAGCTCGACTATGCCAACATGAAGCCGGGAGAAATTATCAACGCCTCAATCTTCTCGGGATCGAAAAAGGAGAACTTAGAGGTGAAATGCGTGGGCAAGGAAAATATCCAGCTGCGCGACAAGAGCGAGCACGAGGCTTGGCACATCACCTTCAAGTTTACGCAAGCGGAGGGCAAGAAATCGAGCGACGATATCAATTGCTGGGTATCGACAGCCCCCTCCCATATTCCGCTCCTGATTGTAGGGAATCTGCCCATTGGACAGGTGAGAGTCCATTTTGCCGGACAGAGCTGAACCTCGGCTTTTTTTGGATCACCGAGATTCTAATAAGATCAAGAATTCCAACTCTTCCTTATCTCAAGAAAGGGTTGGTTTTTTTTTCTTCACCAATGGTTGATGCCGGGCCGTGACCGGGAAGTATGACTGTGTCGTCGGGTAGGTTCAATAATTCTTTTCCTATGCTATCGATCAGTTCTTTATAGTCGCCGCCAGGAAGGTCGGTGCGTCCGATGCTCCCTTTGAAGAGGGCGTCGCCGGTGATTACGTAATGACCTTCCGGATCATAGAGGGCTATGCTCCCCTTAGAATGTCCGGGCACTCCAATCACGTCCAACCTTCCGTTTCCTATCTCGATTTTGTCTCCAGGCTTCAGATAATCTGAAATCTCTATTTCCCCGAAGTCTTTGAAGAGACCGAACATGCGAGCCTGCTCCTGAATTCCGTCGGCCATGAATTTGTCAGCCTCATGGGCCTTTACAGGCACTCCGAATTTTTCACGCAGGAAGGGAATGCCTGCCACATGGTCGATATGAAGATGGGTGTTGATCACTTGTGTGAGCGTCAGACCTTTGGTGGTAAGGAAATCTTCGATTGCCTCCTCTTCATCAGGATTAGACATTCCGGGGTCGACTATGACACATTCCTTGCTTTCAGGGTCGAAGACCACGTATGTGTTGATGCCAAAGAGGCTGAATTGAAAAATTGCTACTTGCATGGAGATTTTAGTTTTCAGTTTAAGGTTTTTAAGTTTTGGGTGGAATCGGGATTTTCAGGGATTGACTGCCCGCTCCCGTGTTTCGGAGAGGAGAAGGAGAAGCTCTTCTTTTATGTCGGGGGGCAATTCGATTTCCCGGCGCGTTATGCTTCGGGCCCATCCGGCCACATCTTCAGGAAGCAGGGTCAACAAGACATCGCGGAATTCTTCACATTCAGCTGGCGAATAACTCCCCGGATCGCGCCCTGAGAAGCGGTCGAGTTCTTCGTCGTCATAATAGACGATTTCATCGGAGAGAAGATCCGGAGCGGTTTTTTCACACACGAGATGCATGCCGCAACATGGCGTTTCGGATGACTCTTGAGCAGTTGCCGTTCCCTCCCTCTGTTCAGGTTCTCCGGCATGGTGATGGCGGAAATATTTCACGTCTGTGAAATAAAGGAGAGCCCCCACCACAATCATTGCTGCCAAAATCACTAAAGCTCCTGTCATTGTTAAGGCTTCGATTGTTTTTTGGTTCTGTTTTCTTTTATCTCAGCCCTTCTCCACAGTCATCACTTCTCCATCCTGACTGCATATAAGCCCTAAGAAGGGGAGCTGATTCCAGAAATCGATAAAGGATTTCTCCACAACTTCGGGATGGGAAATGCGGATTTTTCCGGTTTTTAGGGCAGCCATGGCAAACGACATAGCCAGGCGATGGTCGTCATAAGTTTCTATCAAAGGGTCATTCTCGGCAGGACAGGTCTCCCCCTTCCATTCAATAAAGTCGTCGCCACCCTCCACAACAAAACCCAGTTTGCGGGCCTCTGTCTGCAAAGTCTTGATGCGGTCGCTCTCCTTCAAATGAAGATGGGCCACATCTTCAATACGAAATTTCAGGCCTCGGCATAGAGAGGCCACGGCAAAAGGCAAAACAAGGTCGGGACAATTACGGAAGGAGATGGCCTGAATCTGCTCAGAGGGTTCCGTGGGGTGGTCTTCGGCCTCCAATTGGATTTTGGCTCCATCGACAGAGAACTCAGACTCCACTCCCAAACGGGAGAAAATTCCGGCGGCAGCCGAATCTCCTTGAAGGGAGAATTCCGGGGCCCGGAGGTTGGCCATCTCGAGGTCTCCGCAGCCCAATGCACAAGCCTCGTAGAAGAAGGATGCACTGCTCCAGTCGGCCTCAACCCGGAAATCTTTCGGCTCTTTATATTTGCCCGGATCCACCTCCACGAAGGTGTCTGTAAGCTTGGTCGATATTCCGAATTGTTCCATCAGCCGGGCAGTCATTTCAATGTATGGCCTTGACACGAGTGGAGTGGAGAAAAAGAGTTTCATCCCCTTTTCCCAGGAGGGGGCCACAAGCATTAATGCTGAGATAAACTGGGAACTAATGTCTCCTCTGATTGAAAATTCACCTCCCCGCAACTCGTTGCCTGTCACCCTGTAGGGGCCTCTGCCATTTTCACCGAGACTTTGAATCCCGGCCCCCGCCTCTCTCAGGAGATTGAGAAGAGGATCCATCGGCCGCTCCATTAATCGGGGAGTGCCGGTGATGACATAGTCAGCCCCGGGGGTGGAGGCACAGAGAGCTGTGACAAAACGAAGGGCGGTCCCGGAGGCCCCTACGTCTATTGGAGAGTCGCCATAGTCGATCGGTTCTTCATCGGAATAAACTTCGAGGAGAGCTTGCTGCAAGACCATAAGGTCGTCGTTTTCCTCAAAAAGAGGGTCGGCAGGCAATGTGCCGTTAAAAAAGGTCGCCACAAGATAGCGAGCGCCTATGCTTTTCGATGGAGGAAGTTCTATCATCGGTTTGGGGATTGGGGTTTAGGGATGGAATGGATTGAGGAGGTGTTGGAAATAGATGCCATACCAAAGACCTGTGCCTGAAACAGTAAGTTTTTCAATGCCGAGTCTCTTCATGATGGCGATAAACATAGGGAGGCCAAGACGCATCACTACCTGTCCATCTAATTCATTACGGTTTTTCAAGTTTGAGGTGTTTTGATCGATATCCTTGAAAAGCTCTCGGGTATATGTGTATTTAGCCTTGAGCATCTCATCGATGTCTTTCACTTTTTTGACAAGGTCGTCGAGGGTCAAGACGGTGTCATGTTGTTTAGGGTTGCCCTTTTTCCCGGTGGCTTTGGTGATGGCGGTGCCTACGGCGATACAGGCGATTTTAGCGCCTAATGGGAATCCATCGGATATGTTTCGGTAGAGGGTGTCGAGACGGTCGCGTATGAGTTTGTCAGCGTTGGCGAGTGCCTGGCGCAGGGTAGTTTGTTCGTTGCTCTCCCTAAATAGAATCGTACGGAGCACTTCCGTGCCGAGGTTCATACTGTAGGCCTTTATGTTCTCTTGGTTGTTTCTAAAGAGAGAAACCTCAGTTGAACCGCCCCCTTGGTCGATAATCATTTGGTATTCGCTATTGACCAGTGTGGTTTTGTTTTTTGTTGAGAAGAAGAAAGCGGAGATAGTGGCCAGAGCCTCCTCTTCTTTTTTTAGAATTCTGACGTTGATATCCGCCTCCTGGCGGATACATTCTATTATCTCATCGCGGTTGCGAGCTGTTCGATACGCGGCTGTCGCCACGGTGAAGATAGTGTCAACCCCGTTCTGCCGGGCAATATCGCGAAATCTTTTAATAGATGGGAGGACACGGGAGCGGAAATAGGCCATATCCATGGTGTTGTTGCGGGAAAGGCCTCTCCCGGTGTCGGTTTTGTCGGCTTCGCGCAGGAAAGCCTGGAAATTGAACGTCGAATTATTGACATTATCTTTGATTTCTCTGGGATTCTGTCCGATCAGGAGTTTTACGGCCTTCGTTGAGAGCTCAATCACTGCAATTTTCTCCGGCGAAGTCTTGTCGGATAGTTTAGTCTCGATCTGCCGTAGATATGTGTCTTTGTCGGTGATGTCTCTGAGATTCATGTTCAGAGTCTGATCATCGACAGGTAAATCCCGGCCCTCGACTCTGCCAAACTCCTTCAGAAAGGAAACAGTTTGCTCTTTTTGCCTTAAATATCCTTTCATTCCCAAATGGATATTCTATTGAATTTAATGATGGCTTTGGAGCGGATGGCTCCGGTTATCTCTCTGAAATATGACTGATAATCCATCACGAAAAATCTTTTAACAAAGATAAGCCATTAATCCCATATTGACAAAACAAAAAAATTGGTTGTCGCAGCGACAACCAATCCATTATCAACCTTAGAGGGCATTGTAAGCTTCGAGGGCTTTTGACAGGACGAAGAGGGCTCTTTTAATTTTTTTCTTATCGAGCACATAGGCAAGCCTGACCTGGTTTTTCCCGAGGTCGGGATTGGAATAGAAACCGCTTGCCGGAGCCATCATGACTGTTTCACCGGTGGTCCCTTCCGGGGTTTCACTGTCTTTCCATGAAAAATCTGACAGGCACCAGGCACAGAATTTTTCTGTATCGTCTACCGGAAGGGATGCGACTGTGTAGAATGCCCCCATCGGGATAGGAGAATAACAACCCGGGATACGGTTAACGCCGTCTACAAGACATTTCCGGCGTTCGAGATATTCCTCATAAACCTCTCTTGAATATTGCTCAGTGCCCTCTATTGAGGCTTCAGCCACGATTTGACCGATCAAAGGGGGCGAGAGCCTCGCCTGACAGAATTTCATGACTGTCTCCTTGACCGCACTGTTTTTAGTGATCAGCGCTCCAATCCGGATGCCACACTCGCTATATCGTTTGGAAACGGAGTCAATGAGAATGACATTGTCTTGAATTCCTTCGAGGTGCATTGCGCTAATATAGGGGCTCCCGGTGTAGATATATTCCCGGTAGACCTCATCTGAGAAAAGATAGAGATTATATTTTTTCACGAGATCTCTAATCTGGTTCATCTCTTTTTGAGTGTAGAGATAACCGGTGGGATTGTTGGGATTGCAGATTAGGATAGCTTTTGTGCGAGGGGTTATCAGGTTTTCGAATTTCTCGATTTTGGGGAGGCAGAAACCTTCGTCGATTGTGGTGACGACAGTTTTGATCACTGCTCCGGCCGACACTGCGAAACTCATATAGTTAGCATAGGCCGGTTCGGGTATAATTATCTCATCGCCGGGATTCAGACAGCTCATGAAAGCGAAAAGGACAGCTTCGGAGCCACCGCAGGTAATGATGATGTCGTTGGGGTCGAGTTTTATTTGATATCGGTCGTAATAATTGACGAGGGCCTTACGCAAGGAAAGATAACCCTGTGAAGGGCTGTATTCAAGAATTTGGCGGTCGATATGTTTGAGCGAATCGAGAGCTTTTGGAGGAGAGGGGAGATCGGGCTGTCCGATGTTGAGACGATAGATTAAAGTGCCGTTCTCCTCGGCTTTATCGGCGAGGGGGGCGAGTTTACGAATAGGAGAAGCGGGCATCTGTTGCCCTCTCAAAGATATTTGGAGTTTGCTATCCATGCTTGATAAATTGGGCTTAAACAAAAAAATTGATTGTCGTCGCGACAACCAATCTTCAATTAACCTTAAAATCTAATACCATGAAAAACTCGATGCAAAGTTATATAATAATTTTAAAAAACAATGCTAAATAACATATAAATTTCAAAATTTAACATATTTTAAAAGAAGAAAGCGAGATTTGCTCGCCTTTCCCCTATTCGCAATCCCTCTCGATTAAACGCGATTCAACGCGATTAAACGCGATTCAACGCGATGAATCTCGTTTAAGCCGGATTTAACGGGAGGATGCCTGTGCATTTAGGGAAATCGCTACAACCCCAGAATTCGCTTCCTTGGTTGATGCCCCGTTTCTGCAACCGACGGATCATAGGTTTATTGCAAATAGGACAAAGTGGAGATCCCTGTGAAGTAGCCTGCGCTTTTCGAGCTTCAATTCTTTCCTGGGTCATATTTTCTGCAAATCCCCCTAATTGTTTAAATCTGTCAAACAATTTCTGTATTTGAGCCTGGAGCATACGATTCTCTTTTTGAAGCAATACCAATATTGCGTTAGCCACAATCACAGGGTCTTCATTTTCAAGCCATTTGTCGAATTTACTCTTCTGTTTTAAAATATGAACGGCGGCATCATGCAGATAACTATTACTATAATTAGGGGGATCGAGACGTATTTGCCAGATAGATTCCCTTGCAGGATTGCCTATTGCCCAAACTTCGGCCTTTCTTCGAAGCAGGAAATTAAAGATATCACCCTGCACTTCATCGAAACTGGCACGAGCCACGTCTAAGAGTCGCATTTCAGTTTCTAATGAAGTGGAAAACCGAGCCGACCCCTCGGCATTATTGGCAACGCCACTTCGAGCAGCCATGACCATTTGATCGTAGAGACGGCGCCCGGGATCAATCGTGAAATCTACAAAACGTTCGCAGAAGTCCTGAGTCGCCAATTGGATGATATTGGCCATTATCCATGAATCAAGCCAAAAATAGGACTGCGAAAATTGAATTTTAACCCCCATTTATTAATTCTTTTCTTCAGGCAAAAATAAAAAATTATCAGGAATTTATCGGGCTTAATCAAGCTTAATCCCGTTTCATCGAGCTTGATCCCGCTTCATCGAGATTAATCGGGATTAATCAAAAAAGGGAGGATAAGAGTCTGGTTTTCTTATCCTCCCTTCCGGTTGGCTTACCAAGATTCGAACTTGGACAGGCAGAACCAAAATCTGTAGTGCTAC
>JAFLTU010000015.1 GCA_022509125.1 Muribaculaceae bacterium
TGATAAGCGTGTTTCCTTTTGATTTTCCCGGTGCCGGTGAGCGCAAAGCGCTTCTTTGACGCGGCATTGGTCTTTACCTTTGGCATTGTTTTTATTTATTTTAGTTGTTTGAAATCCACCTCGGCAACTCGTCTCCTAAAAAAGAGGGTGCCTACGGTCTACTATCTCATTTTTTGTTTCGCTTTTGAGGATCCTGATGATATATGAATCATTGGGGAGCCTCTTCATTTTCTTCAGAGGTTTGCTGGGGCTTTGGAGCCTCTTGAGCTGCCTCAGCCGGTTTCTTATCTGCCCTCTTGTCAGGTTGTTTTGTCGCGTTGTCTTTCTTTTGCGGGGCCTTCAGCGGAGAGATCATTATTGTCATTCTCTTCCCTTCCAGCACGGGCATCATTTCAACCTTCCCATATTCTTCCAAGTCGTTGGCAAAACGAAGAAGAAGCACTTCTCCTTGTTCCTTGAAAAGGATAGAACGTCCGCGGAAGAATACATAAGCTTTCACTTTCGAACCCTCCTTGAGGAAACCAATGGCATGTTTAAGTTTGAAGTTATAGTCATGATCGTCGGTCTGGGGTCCGAATCTGATTTCCTTCACCACTACCTTAGCGGCCTTTTGTTTTTGCTCTTTGAGACGCTTGCGTTGCTGATAAAGGAATTTCTGATAATCAATCACCCGACACACCGGTGGTTCGGCATTGGGGGAGATTTCCACAAGGTCTAACTCAAGTTCATGAGCAATCTTCAGGGCTTTGTCAAGGGGATATATCCCTTGCTCCACATTATCGCCAACGAGTCTTACCTCTCTGGCATGGATATATTCGTTAATTCTGTGGGGGTCTTTGTTTCCTCGGTCGTTAGGGCGACGTTGACGATCTCCCTGGTCTGCGGCGTTGGGTCTTGGCCCCGGTCCTCCGGGTCGACGTGGCCCGGTGAATTGCGGTTTTTTTTCCATTCAGTCCTTCTGGTTGTTTGCTTTTTTATTGAGTTATCCTATAAGTGATTTAATCTCTTCGTTGATTTGTTCGGCAAAGTTAATGATTTTCATCATACCTTTATCTCCTTCGCCCTGTTTTCTTACAGAAATTTCGTCATTTTGGGCCTCTTTTTCACCTACAATGAGCAAATAAGGCACTTTTTTAAGCTCGTTGTCACGAATTTTCTTACCGATTTTTTCGTTGCGATCGTCTACATAAGCTCTAACTCCATGGTCGTCGAGGATTTCTACGACCTTTTGGGCGTAGTCATTGAATTTCTCACTGATTGGGAGCACAACAGCCTGTTCCGGTATCAACCATAGAGGAAGTTTGCCTGCAGTGTGTTCGAGCAATACAGCTACAAACCTTTCCATTGATCCGAATGGAGCGCGATGGATCATCACCGGACGGTGTTTCTGGTTGTCGCTGCCTGTGAACTCAAGGTCGAAACGTTCCGGAAGGTTGTAGTCAACCTGGATAGTGCCAAGCTGCCAACGTCGTCCAATTGCATCTTTCACCATAAAGTCGAGCTTAGGCCCATAGAAAGCAGCCTCTCCCTCCACTTGTTTCGCTTTGAGACCCTTTTCTTCGCAAGCCTCGATTATAGCTTGTTGGGCTTTCTCCCAATTTTCATCTGTGCCAATATACTTCTCTTTGTTGTTTGGATCCCGAAGAGATATTTGTGCCTCAAAATTTTGGAAATCAAGAGCCTTAAAGATATAAAGAATTATATCCATGACTTTGAGGAATTCTCCCTTTATCTGGTCAGGGGTGCAGAAGATATGGGCATCGTCTTGAGTGAAACCTCTGACCCGTGTTAGCCCATGAAGTTCTCCGCTCTGTTCGTAACGATAGACAGTGCCGAATTCAGCCAGGCGTAAGGGAAGGTCACGGTAGCTTCTGGGACTTGTCTTATAAATTTCGCAGTGGTGGGGACAATTCATAGGTTTGAGCATATATTCCTCACCCTCCTCCGGGGTCTTAATGGGTTGAAATGAATCTTTTCCATATTTTGCCCAATGGCCTGAAGTCACATACAGATTCTTATTGCCAATATGAGGAGTTATCACCTGTTGATAACCGGCCTTTTTCTGAATTTTACGGAGGAACTGCTCGAGACGGTCGCGCAAAGCCGCACCTTTGGGAAGCCATAGGGGGAGACCTTGGCCCACAGTCTGGGAGAAGGTGAAGAGTTCCATTTCCTTACCCAATTTTCTATGGTCGCGTTTCTTTGCCTCTTCAATAAGGGCAAGATATTCGTCGAGCATCTTCTTTTTGGGGAAGGTTATGCCATAGACTCTTGTCAGCTGGTTACGTTTTTCGTCACCTCTCCAAAATGCACCTGCGAGTGATGTGACCTTTACGGCCTTGATCGGAGACATGTTAGGAAGGTGGGGACCACGACAAAGGTCAGTGAAGCCTCCTTGGGAATATGTAGTGATTGTCCCGTCGGCAAGCTCACTGATAAGTTCGCATTTATAGACTTCTCCGCGATCGCCAAACATTTTAAGAGCGTCGCTCTTTGATATGTCTGAGCGTATGATATCTTGTTTGCGACCCACGATTTCCATCATCTTTTTTTCGATTTTGTCGAAATCCTCCGAAGAGAGTTTATGTTCTCCGGGGTCGATATCATAGTAGAAACCATTTTCGATGGCCGGACCGATGCCGAATTTCACTCCCGGATAGAGTTCTTGGAGCGCTTCTGCAAGGAGATGGGCCGATGAGTGCCAGAAAGCATGTTTACCCTCCTCATCTTCCCATTTGAAAAGTTGGATTGATGCATCGGAGTCAATGGGTCTGGAGATATCCCATTTCTGACCGTTGACGTTGGCTGCAAGCACGTCGGCTGCAAACCTCGGGCTGATACTTTCGGCGATTTGGAAAGGAGTCACCCCCTTTTCATATTCTCTGACATTTCCGTCGGGAAAAGTAATCTTGATCATCAATAAAAATTATTGTCGGTTTTCTTTTTTGAATTGCAAGCCTGGTCTGACCCGCAACAATCTTGCAAAATTACTTAAAATAAAGCAAATCCCCAAAAGTTGTTCCAACATCAAAAAAACATCAAACTAATTCCGTCAAGACCCACTTATCGCTCTTCAACCTTGACTCTAGAGTGGAGGTAAGGGTCGGCTTCTAAATAAAAAAGCGGTGGCTCCAATCTTTTTTGGTTATGCGGATAAAAATGGGTAAATTTGGAGTTGGAAAAACCAACTTAGAACAAAACCTTAAATATATGGAAATACCATTTGCAGAATCATGGAAAATAAAGATGGTTGAACCCATCAGGAAAAGCACTCGAGAAGAGCGAGAAAAATGGATCAAAGAGGTGGGCTACAATGTTTTCGGGCTACGTTCCGACCAGGTTTATATCGACTGCCTCACAGATTCGGGCACCGGGGCGATGAGCGACCGTCAATGGGCAGCCATGATGACCGGAGATGAGTCTTATGCCGGGGCACGCTCATTTTTCGAACTCAAAGAGGCTATCGGCCTAATCACCGGTTTTGAATATGTTATCCCAACCCATCAGGGAAGAGCGGCAGAAAACGTGCTCTTCTCAGCGCTTGTGCATGAGGGAGACTATGTGCCCGGAAATTCACACTTCGACACTACAAAAGGCCATATAGAATTCAGAAAGGCCCATGCAGTGGATTGCACCATCGATGACGCAAAAGACACCCAGAAGGAATTGCCCTTCAAAGGAAATGTGGATCCTAAAAAACTTGAGAAGGTGCTTCAGGAACATGGCGACAAGGTGCCTTTCATAATAATGACGATCACCAACAACACTGCTGGAGGTGAACCCGTGTCGATGGAAAATCTAATAGCTGTTAGGCAACTTGCCGACAAATACGGAAAGAGGGTGATTTTCGACAGTGCCCGTTTCGCGGAAAATGCTTATTTTATCAAAAGAAGGGAAGAGGGCTACCAAGACAAGACAATCAAAGAGATTTGTAAGGAAATGTTTGGGTTGGCCGATGGAATGACAATGTCTGCTAAAAAGGATGGTCTTGTCAATATGGGAGGCTTTATAGCAACAAAATGGGAAGACTGGTTTGAAGCAGCCAAGGCCTTTGTGATACCATTCGAGGGCTATCTCACTTACGGGGGAATGAACGGACGTGACATGGCAGCTTTGGCAGTGGGATTGATTGAGAATACTGAATATGACAATCTTCACACACGCATTCACCAATTGCAATTACTAGCTTCTTTGCTTGACGAATATGGAGTGCCTTATCAGCGTCCTGTTGGTGGCCACGCCATTTTCATTGACGCGCTGAAGGTGTTGCCTCAAATTCCGAAGGAGGAATTCCCGGCCCAGACTCTTACGATTGAATTATATAAGGAGGCCGGGATCAGAGGGTGCGAAATCGGATTTATTTTAGCCGATAGAGATCCTGTGACTCGTGAGAATCGTTTTAACGGCAATGATTTTGTGAGACTTTGCATTCCTCGCAGAGTTTACACCGACAATCATATCAGAGTGATTGCAGCAGCCTTGAAAAATGTCTATGACCGACGCAATGAAATTAAACGAGGTGTAGAGATTGTTTGGGAGGCCGAATTGATGAGACATTTCACAGTCAAACTCCGTCCTTTAGGAGATTTGTAAGTCCGAGCTTTGGGGGATTTCCCAAAAGTCTCACAACTGAAGTAGTTGTGAGGTCTGAGTTTAAAAAATGGAAAGGATCCTTAGAAAACCTGAGTGGCTGCGAGTAAAGTTGCCGAGGGGTTTCAAAGCAAGTCAAGTTGTGGGGTGCCTGAACGACAGGCACCTCCACACTATATGCAGCAGCGGAATGTGTCCCAACAAGGGAGAGTGTTGGACCAATGGGACTGCTACGTTTATGATTTGTGGAAAAATTTGCACCCGCAATTGTCGCTTCTGCAATGTAGAGTCAGGAAAACCCTTTCCCCTTGATGAAGAAGAAATTGGAGGCATCATCAAATCGATCCGGGATCTTCAACTCAATCATGTGGTGATTACTTCGGTAGATCGTGACGATCTCCCGGACTTCGGCGCAAAGCATTGGAAAGCTATGGCCCATTCTATAAAAGAGGAGTGTAAGGGAGTGACCATGGAACTCTTAATTCCTGATTTTAGAGGTCAAACAGATTTAATCGATCCAATACTTGATGAGCGACCGGAGGTGGTGTCCCATAATATGGAGACCGTCAGGAGGTTGACACCACTGGTAAGAAGTGTGGCCTCTTATGATTGTTCATTAAAGGTGTTGTCTCACATCTCAAGCCGAAAGGCAAGAACAAAATCCGGGGTGATGCTTGGATTAGGAGAGACCAGGGAGGAGGTCTTGGAAACCATGGACGATCTCTTGAAGGCCGGATGCGAAGTATTGACGATAGGCCAATATCTGCAACCCTCGCGAAACCATTACCCTGTGGCCGACTATATTCATCCGGATGTTTTTGAAGAATATGGCGAAATAGGCCGAAGGATGGGTTTCAGATATGTGGAGAGTGGTCCCCTTGTTAGATCCAGTTATCATGCGGAGCGCCATGTCAATTGAAATCATAGACTTCGGCGAGAGTGAATATAAAATAATACTAGACCTTCAACGCGATTTGTTTACGCGTCTTGTTGAAGCAAAACGACGAAAGAAGAAGGAGAAGGAATTTATTTTGATAGGCTCTCATTATCCTGTTGTGACTATGGGTCGAAGAGCGCAGGAGGCAAATTTATTGCTTTCGAGAGATAGGCTCTCTGAAATGGGTATTGAAGTTCATAATATCGAGAGAGGCGGGGATGTGACCTATCACTATCCGGGCCAAGCAGTGTTATATCCAATAATAGACTTGGAGAGTCATGGATTGGGAGTGAAAGATTATGTGGGAATTTTAGAGGAAAGTGTTATCACCTTGCTTTCTGAACATGGGATAATAGGGGAGAGGATCGAGGGTGCAACGGGAGTATGGATTGGTAAGGGAAGCCGGGAAGAACGAAAAATCAGCGCCATAGGAGTGAAGTGCAGCAGGTTTTGCACGATGCACGGCTTGTCATTGAATGTGGATGACGATTTGGAGGGCTTTAAATTGATAAATCCTTGTGGATATAAAGATAAAGGTGTCACCTCGATTGAAAGAGAGACAGGCCATAAAATCGAATTGGGGATTATTAAAAAGCGTCTTGCTGAAATATTTCAAGACTTAATTGCAAAGCATCCGGCTAAGTAGAAGGGTGTCATACGTCTTCCTCAGCTTGATATTCTCGCTCTAGGAATTTCTTTACTTCCTGGAAAAGTTGAGATGCGAAGACAAAATCGTTGAGCGACTGGCTGGTGCTTCGGAATATGTTTTTATCGTTACCGATCCAGTCACAGTGTCCTTTGTTGATAAAAACAATTTTTTCACCAATTCCAAGCACGGAATTCATATCATGGGTATTGATAATAGTGGTGATATTATATTCGTGGGTTATATCACTAAGGAGTTCATCTATTAGGATGGATGTTTTCGGATCGAGGCCTGAATTGGGTTCATCGCAAAAAAGATATTTTGGATTAAGTGCAATAGCTCTTGCGATAGCGACTCGTTTCTGCATACCACCGGATATTTCCGAAGGATATTTGTTGTCGGCATTATTAAGGCCTACCCTTTGGATACAGAAATGTGCTCTTTCCAACTGTTCAACGGGACTCAAGGGACTAAACATCTTTAATGGGAACATCACATTTCCGAGCACTGTTTCATTATCGAAGAGCGCGGAACCTTGGAAAAGCACACCGATTTCCATTCTAAGTTTCCGTTTCTCTTGAGCCGACATCGATCGAAACCTCCGGCCATCATAAAGGATTGATCCCTCTTCCGGAGTCAGAAGACCGATAAGACACTTCATAAAAACCGTTTTACCGGATCCGCTCTGACCAATAATAAGATTAGTTTTCCCGGTGTCGAATGTTGCTGAAATGTCATAAAGCACTTGTTGCCCGTCAAACCATTTGGATATGTTTTTTGCTTCAATCATTGGGAGTGGGAATTAGGAATTGTGAGGTCTTATTGAAGAAGGAGTTTAGTCAGTATAACGTCGAAGAAAAGAATTAGGATCGAGCTTGAGACCACTGCTTTTGTGCTCGCCTGACCCACTTCGAGTGCGCCACCTTTTACGAAATAGCCATAATAGGCCGAAACACTTGCGATGATGTAAGCGAAGATAACGGTTTTTATTATGCCATACCAGACATACCATTCGTTGAAGAAACTCTGGATACCGAATACATAGTCTTCCACAGAGATCATCGTGGTGAATTCAGCAATAATCCAACCTCCCACCAGTCCGACAAACATAGAGAGGATGCAAAGCACCGGCACAAAGAAAACAAATCCTATAATTTTAGGAAGCACCACGAAATTCGCGGAATTAATACCCATTATATCAATTGCATCGATTTGTTCGGTGACCCTCATGGTGCCTATTTCAGAGGCAATATTACTTCCAACCTTTCCAGCAAGAATGAGACACATCATCGTGGAAGAAAACTCCAAAAGCAGGATTTCGCGCGTGGCAAGACCCGTGGAATATGAGGGTATCAAGGGAGAGACGATATTGATTGTCATTTGAATAGTGATGACGGCACCAATGAAGAGTGAGATTATTATAACGAGGGGAATTGAGTCGACCCCGAGTTTATTTATTTCGAAAACCAGGCGTTTAAAAAACTCCTTCCATTTGTCGGGAGTTCGAAACACTTGGGACATGAATATACAGTAACGCCCGAAAGAGGCTACAGAACTAATAAACATAAAAATACTAACTCTATACGAAGAGCAAAGTTAATGAAAAAAATTTGTTATCTTTGCCTAAAAATAGGAGCTATGTTAATAATTGGAATAGCAGGTGGCACAGGCTCAGGGAAAACGACAGTGGTGAAGAAAATCATAGAGTCGTTGCCCAAAGACGAGGTGACGGTTATCCCTCAGGATTGTTATTATAACGACAATTCCCATATTCCTCTTGAAGAAAGATTAAAAATGAACTACGATGAGCCGGCAGCCATTGAATGGAGCCTCCTTTGCCGGCATCTGGAAGATTTAAAGGATGGGAAGAGTGTTGCCAGACCAAGCTATGACTTCGTTACATGTTCGAGGCTGGGCGAGACGGTGGAATTAGGACCGAGAGATGTAGTAGTGGTGGAGGGTATCTTGGTGCTTACCGACAAGCAGTTGCGTGACATGATGGACGTCAAGGTATTTGTGGATGCCGATGCAGACGAGAGATTAATCAGAGTCATCGAGCGAGATTGCATCGAGCGAGGTAGAACTCCTCAGATGGTGATCGACAGATATCAGGAGACACTTAAGCCGATGCATGAACTCTACATAGAACCATCAAAACGATATGCTGATTTGATAATACCTCAAGGAGGGCATAATAATGTGGCAATCATGCTTTTGACAGACTATATCCGGAGTCTTTTAAGCACCGGTGTAAACCATGGCAGGGCTTTATGAAGATAGAAGACAGGGAGCCTGATATGCAGGAACTTGAGGTTGATGCCACCCTCGAGGAAGAAACAAATGGAGAAAGACAAGAGGAAAAAATAGAACTCGATCTTCCGGAAAAAGGCATTTTACGCACCGAAGGACTTGTGAAAAGATACGGGAAGCGCACAGTGGCAAATCACGTGTCGATCAATGTCAAACAGGGAGAGATAGTAGGGTTGCTGGGGCCTAACGGAGCAGGGAAGACAACTACATTTTATATGACCACTGGTCTCATAACTCCGAATGAGGGTAAGATCTTTCTTAATGAACGAGATATCACCGGCTTTCCCGTGTATAAAAGAGCTCAATTAGGAATCGGATATCTGGCTCAAGAGGCCTCTGTGTTCCGAAAACTGACGGTTGAAGATAATATAAAAGCTGTCTTGGAGATGACTCCAACGAGCAAGGAATATCAGAAGGAAAAACTTGAGAGCCTAATAGCCGAATTTCGTCTTCAGGAGGTTAGAAAAAATTATGGAGACCGACTTTCAGGAGGTGAACGTCGGCGCACGGAGATAGCCCGTTGTTTGGCAATCAGCCCTAAGTTTATCATGCTCGACGAACCCTTCGCAGGCGTTGATCCCATTGCAGTAGAAGATATCCAAGAGGTGGTTTATCGCCTGAAGGAAAAGAATATAGGGATTTTGATAACTGACCATAATGCACCTGAGACTCTGAGCATAACTGATAGGGCTTACTTGCTCTTCGAAGGAAAGATATTGTTTCAGGGCACAAGTGAGGAACTGGCCGAAAATCCGGTTGTAAAGGAAAAATATTTAGGTCGAAATTTCGTTTTCAGAAGAAAGCAGTTTAATTGAAAGGGTGATGAAATCATCTATTTAATCCACTAAAGAAAAAAGTGGTTTGATCAACTTTGTTCCCCTAAAGAAATAAATGACAGAAGGAAATATAGAATTTCTCAAAACCATTCGGAAATCGCCCGGCCAGCGCATTGCTGTGCTGTTCGGTAGTTTTTTCATTTTGATGATTTTTGCGAGTGTTTTAAGTGGGCTCATTTCAAATATTGGTTTGGGGAGTGAACGGACTCGTCTATTGATTTCCGCTTCCCTTCAGTGTGTGCTTGCTTTTTGCTTGCCGGCTTTTTTGGTAGCGCGCTTCTCCTCTAATGACTGGAGCGAATGGTTGAGCTTGAAAAAGATGCCGGAGATGCGTCAAATTTTAGGCATAGTGATAATATACCTCTTAACTTTGCCGGCCATGGAATGGCTAATCGAATGGAATTCAAGTCTGCATCTTCCCCAATCTATGAGCGGACTGGAGGCTAAACTGAGAGAATGGGAAGAGAATGCAGAGGCAACCACGAAGTTGCTTTTGGATGCTCAAGGTTTCTGGCCGGTTTTAGCGGGAGTGGTAGTAATCGGTCTTTTGACAGGCTTCTCTGAAGAGCTTTTCTTCCGAGGTGGTTTTCAAGGGATCCTGACAAAGGGTGGTATCAAACCCGGATTGGCCATAACTATTTCTGCCTTTCTTTTCAGCGTGATGCATTTCCAGTTTTTCGGTTTTGTGCCACGTCTTTTGATGGGTTTCTTTTTCGGCTATCTATTGATTTGGACTCGTTCTATTTGGGTCCCGATATTTGCCCATGCCTTAAACAATACTATTGTGGTTGTGACTTCCGGATGGAGCGAAGGTATGCAGACCGGTGAAGGCATCGGAGGCGAATATGGAAGCCATCCTGCTGTTGTAGTCACAAGCCTGGTTCTTTCGGTTTTATTTTTTATCTATTGCAGGGATTTTTTCTTTAAAAAGCCGAAAAACGAACGGATTATGAAATCGGAAGAAAAAATTATTGAAAAAAATTAATTATGGCAAAGAAGTCAGCCGCAGCAGGATATAGAGATGTGATCACTGAAATCCGGAAGGGGAATTATGCCCCGGTCTATCTCCTCATGGGAGAAGAGGATTACTACATCGACCTGATAGCGGAGGCCTTGGAAAACAGGGTTGTGGCTGAAGACGAGAAAGACTTCAATTCAGCCACCTTCTATGGAGCCGACACGGATGTGAAACAAGTGATTTCAAGAGCCCAACAATTTCCATTGATGAGCGACCGTCAACTTGTGATGCTCAAAGAGGCACAGGCCATGGAAAAAGCGAAAACTAAACTTGAGACATTGACTTCTTATGTCAACCATGCCAATCCCACCACTGTTTTATTAATTACCTTCAAGGGAGAAGGGCTTGCAGCCACATCTAAACTTGTTAAAGCTATTTCCAACAATGGAGGCATCGTTTTCAAAAGTGAGCGCCTAAAGGATTATCAATTGGGCACCCCTTTGGCTGAATATTGTAAGGATAAAGGAGTAAGGATTGATGATAAATCCATAAATCTCCTCTGCGAATATATCGGTTCACCCTTGTCTAAATTATTTGGAGAAGTTGACAAATTGGCAGTGGCTTCAGGAGCTTCAAAAACAATCACTCCAGAACTTATAGAGGCTATAATCGGGATATCTAAAGAATACAATTCCTTTGAGTTGGTCAAGACCCTTTCCTTGAGAGACTATCCCGGCTCGATGAGAATAATTGAGCATTTTTCCAGAAATCCAAAGCAAAACCCTGGGGTAGTGGTAGTGGCCACTCTCTTCAATTATTTCTCCCGATTATTTATAGCCTCCATAGCCAGAGACAAAAGCGACCAATCCTTAATGGATGAACTTGATTTGAAGAGCTCCTGGGCTCTAACCGACTATAAAAACGGAATAAGAAACTACAAAGCCGCAACAATTGATTCCATAATACATGCTATCAGGGATTTAGATGTCATGAGTAAAGGGGTTGGAAGCACTCAAAATGAATATGACCTCTTGAAGGAATTGATTTTTAAAATATTCACCTTTAGATGAAGGGGATTTATTGGCTTTATCTGTAAATTTGCATAACCAATCATAGAAATTAAGCCCGTTTTTTTTAGGACTGAAAAAATAACAAAAATTATGGCAACGACAAAGAGCGCCAAAGAGATCAGAGAATCGTTTAAGAGTTTTTTTGAGAATAAGGGCCATAAGATCGTCCCTTCGGCTCCCATGGTAATAAAAGATGACCCGACATTGATGTTCACAAATGCGGGAATGAATCAGTTTAAAGATATCATATTGGGAAATAGGAAGGCTGACGCCAAACGAGTGGCCGACTCTCAGAAATGTCTTCGGGTATCGGGTAAACACAACGATTTAGAAGAGGTGGGACATGACACCTATCATCACACAATGTTCGAGATGTTGGGCAACTGGTCGTTTGGCGATTATTTCAAGAAAGAAGCCATAGACTGGGCATGGGAATATCTCGTGGATGTGCTCGGTCTTGATCCCAACCGGCTGTATGCTACAGTTTTTGAGGGGTCACCTTCAGAGGGATTGGCTAAAGATACCGAAGCAGAAGATTTCTGGAAGAATCACTTGCCGGAAAGCCATATTATTGATGGAAATAAGCACGATAATTTCTGGGAGATGGGCGACACGGGTCCTTGCGGTCCATGCAGCGAAATTCATATTGATCTCCGAAGCGACGAGGAAAGGGAAAAAATTGATGGAGCCTCTCTTGTCAATAAAGACAATCCACAGGTTATCGAGATTTGGAATCTCGTCTTTATGCAATACAACCGGAAAGCCGACGGCACGTTGGAACAGCTTCCGGCTAAAGTGATCGACACCGGGATGGGATTTGAACGTCTATGCATGGCACTTCAGGGAAAGAAATCAAATTACGACACTGACGTTTTCACTCCTTTAATCAATGAAATAGGTGAAATCACAGGGAAGAAATATGGGGTCGATGAAAAGATTGATGTGGCCATGCGCGTCGTGGCCGACCATGTGAGGACCATAGCTTTTTCCATCGCCGACTCTCAATTACCCGGCAATGCAAAAGCCGGTTATGTGATCAGGAGAATATTGAGACGTGCCGTCAGATATGCCTATACCTTCCTAGAGCGTAAAGAAGCCACGCTATATCTCTTGATCGACCGACTCGTGGAGGAAATGGGAGAAGCATATCCTGAGCTGACCGCCCAGAAAGACCTGATTAAACGAGTGATTAAAGAGGAGGAAGAAACTTTTCTTCGCACCCTCGACAATGGCATCAAACTCCTCGAGAGCTTGATCGTTCAAGCCAAGGAGGAGGGAAAGAAAGAAATTTCAGGCAAAGATGCCTTTACTCTTTACGATACCTATGGTTTCCCATTGGATCTGACCCAACTAATATTGCGAGAAAACGGCATGACGCTCAACCAGAACGAATTTGACATTGAGATGGGCAAACAGAAGGAAAGAGCCCGCAATGCCGCGTCAATGGATACAAGCGACTGGGAGGTCTTAAAAGATGGCGAACAGGAATTTGTGGGTTACGATCATACTACTACCCCCACTCAGATATTAAGATATCGAAAGGTAAAACAGAAAGGGAAGGAATTTTATCAGGTGATCCTTTCCCGGACTCCATTTTATGCCGAAATGGGTGGTCAGGTTGGCGACCGTGGCAGGTTAGTGTCAGAAACCGGCGAAGTGGTTGAAGTGAAAGACACTAAGAGAGAAAACAATATTGGGGTGCATATTCTTGAGAAGCTGCCATCGGAACCGACAGCCAATTTCACAGCTGAAATAGATGAAAAATCAAGGGCTGCAACCTCGGCAAACCATTCAGCCACACACCTGCTGCATGAAGTATTGAGGGAGGTGTTGGGCAATCATGTGGAGCAAAAAGGTTCTTTTGTATCGCCTGAAGTTTTGCGTTTCGACTTTTCCCATTATCAGAAACTGAGTCCGGAAGAGATCCGAGAGGTAGAACATAGAGTCAATGAGCGTATCCGTAGGGCCATGCCTCTTGAAGAGGAAAGGGAAATGCCGATAGAAGAGGCTCGCAAAATGGGAGCAATGGCACTTTTCGGGGAAAAATATGGCGATAAGGTTAGAGTGGTGAAATATGGATCTTCGATAGAACTCTGTGGAGGCACTCATGTTGAAAATTCGGGTAATATTGGAATGTTGAGAATACTCTCGGAAAGTTCTATAGCTGCCGGCATTCGCAGAATCGAGGCTGTCTCGGCAGCCGGAGTCGAGCAAGTGCTCGACACGATGCAAGACACTATGCGTCATCTGTCTTCATTCCTGGGAAATGCCTCTAATCTCCAAGTAGCAGTGGAGAAGGCAATTAAAGAGAATTCCGACCTTAAAAAACAGGTTGACGAATTTATGGAAGAGAGGGTAAGAAACCTTTCAAAGGAAGTTTTATCCTCAGCCAAAGAATTAAACGGCATCAAAGTATGTGTCTTGCGTGGAGAGAGATTACCGGAGGTTGTGAAAAACGTTGCCTTCAATGTAAGACGCGATGGAGGAGAAAACACAGCCTTTATCGGCGCCACAAGACAGGGAGACAAACCTCTTTTGACAGTATCATTAACCGATGACTTGGTGAAAAATGGTCTGAATGCTTCCAATATCGTTAGAGAAGCAGCAAAGCTTATAAAAGGGGGTGGAGGTGGCCAGCCCTTCTTCGCTCAAGCCGGAGGCAAAGATATCGACGGACTATCGGCAGCCTTGGAAAAAATAGAACAGGCAATTGCTCATTAAACCTTTGAGGGATAATGAGGTCTAATCTGTAAAAGCATAAAATTATGGGAAAATTGAAATTATTCCTTACCTGGCTTGCCTTTATTGCCGTAGGAACGGCTAATGCGGAAAATTATATTGCAATAGCCAAACCCGGAAACGTCTATGACGAGGCCAGCGCCAAGTATATCACAGTTAATCAGTATAACGATGATGTCTCGGTAGTCCCGGGTATGGTCTTTGCCACAACTGAACACACCCCGGGATGGTTTAAGATAGAGTATTCTCCAGGCCTTCATGCCTTCGTCCCGGATCAAATCGCATCTTCCACTTTTAAACCTGTTGGTGCAGGTTCATATAAGGTGACAAATAATCCCGGACAAACTGTTGAAGTGACAACTACCGGAAATGACTGGTCAGCCACCTCCAATGGTAAAACTTATAAAGGAAAAAAATGGGAGGAAATCCTTATTTTCCTTGATGGAAATAATATTGCATTCACAGTTGTAGATATAGGGAATGGTCCTGTGGCCATAACCTACGACAACCAGGTGACGAAATTTTTCTAATGAAAATTTATGGTAGCTATCTTGGATAAAGGAAAGATGTATTGCCCTTTCTTTTTGGTTTCTTTCCCATATTCCACAGCGTGGACCGGACAGATATGATAGCAACCAAGGCAAGAACAGCAGCGGCTGCCCCATGAAGGGTGGCCGCTGTGCATTTCCACATTCAGCATCGGGCATATTTTTGAACATTTCCCACAACTGATGCAAGCCTCTGTGAAATGCCATTTCTTTGGAAAAATTCCCCATTTCTTAAATAAAGGGAAAACGATATGAGATTTTAAGCCAGCCCAACTACCCTTGACTACGTCGATCCTCTTTTCACCTCGGCCAATGGCTTGTGCAATCTCCATTATTCTACCTTCTGATTCTTTTAATTTACTCTTTTCAAGTTCTTTGGAGTCTATATCAAAACCAGGGAGCAAAACATAATTGTTTGGCATAATTACGCTCCATATCGAACGAAGAGAAATGTCGAACCTGTTCAAATCTCTTTTTATCATTTCCGGAGCCAATGCCACTTCATCGCCACATGTCATCACACAATCAACATTTAGACCTTTGTCTTTAACTTTTTCCCAAAATGAATGGCCAAGTTGATTAATAAAGTCAGAAATCAATGGAGGCACTCCCCACGAATAGACCGGAAAAACAAAGAGAATATCCTCATTCGGGTCTTCATCTGCAGGATTTTTCACTTCGGGAATAAACTGAAGTTTGCGATTTAGAAAATTTGAAAGCGTCACTGCCACAAATGTTGAGTTTCCCGTCCCTGAAAAATAATAAACCATGCCTCTATTCAATGTTGATTAATAAAGGCAAATATAAATTATAAATTCAAAAGACTCCTAAATTTTCATTAGAAATCATATTCCCTTTCCCGTTGTGTGATAAAGAAAAGATTAGAAAAGGTTTCTCAATAAAGAGGAAACTCCGGAATTTGTAGTTTTTGAGATAATTGATTTATTTTGCGTGAAGAAATGGGCCGACGGATCTTCTATAGATATAATCCTGAAACGGATAATTTCGAAAGGTTTTTTCCTTCAATAAAGGATAAAATCTCCTCTTTGTTGCGGTTAGGCGGAATTGCCCTCTTAATTGCGGCCATTTTTTTCGTGATATTGGAATATGTCGTTCTAACTCCGACTGAGAAAAACTTACGTGAGGAAAACAAGCGACTAAAGGCACAATACGGCGTTTTGTCTTCACGTCTTGAAGCGATGGGGGAGGTGGTTGATAAACTCGAGGAACGCGACGATAATTTCTACCGAGTCATGATGCAGTTAGATCCTCTGACCGATCCTCAAAGATGGAATGGACAGGATAGAGAAAACAGTTTCAGTCAGCTTTCAAAATTATCTGATGCCCGGCTTGTTGAAAGGTTGTCAAATCGGATGAACCTTCTTGAAAAAAAGATTTATTCCCAGTTGCAAAGTTTCGAACAGCTCCAGGAAGCCTTGGGCAAGAATCAAGAACGACTGGCCCATATCCCATCGGTTTTGCCTATCAACATCGCTGACTACACGATGTCCTCAGGCTATGGCTATCGTGTTGACCCGATCTATGGGGCTTCTAAATTTCATGAAGGCCTCGACTTCGCCGCGGCTAAGGGTACTGATGTTTTCGCGACTGGAGATGGTATTGTCACGCTTGCATCCCGAGAGGCCGGATATGGGAACTGTATCGATATCGACCATGGTTATAATTATCTGACACGTTACGCCCATTTGAGCGAAATTCTTGTCAAGCCCGGTGAATCGGTAAAAAGAGGTCAATTAATAGGCAAGGTAGGTTCAACGGGTAAATCCACAGGTCCTCATTTGCATTATGAAGTTAGATTTAAAGATATACCGCAAAATCCTGTCAACTATTACTATATGGATCTCTCCCCGGAAGAATATTATGAAATGATACGTATTGCCGAAAATGCGGGCCACGTGATGGATTAAGCCTTAGTGTGATTTTTTGTTCATATTAAGTTTTAGGCTGAACAAATGGAAGATATTAGATTTGCAAAGAGTTTTTATAAAGTGAGGGAAGTGGTGGAAATCATCGGGGAGCCTGCTTCTACCCTTAGATTTTGGGAGAAAGAGTTTCCGGAACTAAAACCAAGACGGACAAACCAGAATCAACGGCTTTATACTCCCAAAGATATAGAGCTATTGGAAATTATCAAATATCTACTCCACACAAAGGGTCTTAAAGTTGAGGCTGCTAAAGAATATTTGGCCACAAATCGTCATAACGTTTCAAAGAGACTTGAAATTATCGGAAAACTTGAGGAAGTGAAAAACGAATTGCAGGCTCTTTTATCTTCATTAGACTTACGAAGACAAAAAGAAAACCTGCAATAGTTTCTAAATTTTCAGATTCGAGTTATAATAATTTGGATCTCCCGTAATATCCTCCCCAATAAAAGGGGGTTTTTTATAGATATGGCCTGTATCGGGGAGTTCCACTTCAGCCACTGTCACTCCTTCAAGTGAACCATGGAATTCGTCAACTTCCCATATTAACCCTTCAAAGGGAACGATATATCTGGTTTTTTCCACCACCCCCGGTTCGGCAAGTTTCAATATTTCTTCAGCGTCATGATAGGGGATTTCATATTCGAATTCAAGACGTTTCTCCCCATGGTTGCGACTTTTGACAGTTAAAAAACCTTTCGTGCCTAAAGTGCGGACCCTCACGGTGCGGTCTGGGTTGCGATTTAAATAACCTTGACGGATTTCAACTTGTCCGGTTGCCATCTCTTTGTAGGTATCGTTAACCACAAGGTATTTGTGCTCTATTTCAAACGCCATTTAAGATAGAGGTAGATGTTATAATAATCTTTGTTAAATTAACAATGTGTCAAACTAATTTTTTGTAGCGTATGCGGTGGGGAGTAATGTCTCCATCACGTTTCTTTTTGAATTCTTCGTAGTCAGAGTAGCTTCCCTCGAAGAAAGTCACCTGTGAGTCACCCTCAAAAGCGAGAATATGTGTGGCTATACGGTCTAGGAACCATCTATCGTGGCTGACCACAACAGCGCAACCTGCAAAATTCTCAAGACCCTCTTCAAGAGCCCGAAGTGTATTGACGTCTATATCGTTTGTTGGTTCGTCAAGGAGAATAACGTTGCCTTCTTCTTTTAAGGCCATTGCTAAATGGAGGCGGTTTCTTTCACCACCTGACAGCACTCCGATTTTCTTTTCCTGATCGGCACCCGTGAAATTGAATTTCGAAAGATAGGCTCGTGCATTCATGTCACGCCCACCCATGCGGAAAGACTCGACACCTCCTGAAATCACTTCATAAACAGTTTTTTCCGGATCAAGATCTTTATGGTTTTGGTCTACATAGGCTATCTTGACTGTCTCTCCTACCTCAAATTCACCTTTATCTTGATTTTCGAGACCCATTATGAGCTTAAAGAGAGTGGTTTTTCCGGCTCCATTAGGCCCTATAACCCCAACGATGCCATTAGGGGGAAGCATAAAATTAAGATCTGAGAAAAGATTTTGTTCCCCGTATGCTTTAGCAAGATTCTTGGCCTCGATCACTTTATTACCAAGCCGGGGCCCATTTGGGATGAATATCTCAAGTTTCTCTTCCCTCTGTTTCTGGTCTTGGTTGAGGAGTTTGTCATAACTTGAAAGTCTGGCTTTTCCTTTAGCCTGACGAGCTTTTGGAGCCATTCTGACCCATTCAAGTTCACGCTCTAGAGTCTTTCGGCGTTTGCTGGCCTGTTTCTCTTCCTGTGCCATCCTTTGAGTTTTCTGTTCAAGCCAACTGCTGTAGTTCCCTTTCCAAGGAATTCCTTCTCCTCGGTCGAGTTCAAGAATCCATCCTGCCACGTGGTCGAGGAAATAACGGTCGTGGGTCACAGCAATCACGGTGCCCGGATATTGCTGTAGATGTTGCTCGAGCCAATCGATGCTTTCGGCATCAAGATGGTTGGTTGGCTCGTCGAGTAAAAGAATATCCGGCTGTTGCAACAGAAGACGGCATAGGGCCACTCTACGTTTTTCACCTCCTGAGAGTACAGAGATTTTCTTATCGTCGGGAGGACAGCGAAGGGCATCCATTGCCCTTTCTAATTTGTTGTCGATATTCCAAGCGTCGCAGGCGTCAAGTTTGTCTTGGAGTTCAGCCTGTCGGTTGATTAGCTTGTCCATCTTATCAGGATCCTCCAACACCTCGGGATCGGCGAAGGAGTCGTTGACTTTATTGTATTCATCAATAAGATCCATGACGGGTTTTACCCCTTCTTCTACAACCTCTCTTACGGTTTTATCCGGGTCTAATTTTGGTTCCTGCTCCAAATATCCTACGGAATAACCGGGCGAGAAGACCACATTGCCTTGATAATTCTTATCCAATCCGGCTATTATTTTGAGAAGGGTAGATTTCCCGGAGCCATTTAAACCGATAATGCCGATTTTCGCTCCATAGAAAAAGGAGAGGTAAATATCTTTAAGAATCTGACGCTGGGGCGGAATAATTTTACTGACCCCAACCATGGAGAAAATAATTTTTTTATCGTCGGCCATATAAAAGTTTATTTAGCAGCGGATTTCACTTTATAGTCACATTTCACCTTCCCCTTTTGGATATTGGTAAGTTTTGATTTGATGAGTTGTTTGCGGATGGGGGAGACGTGGTCGGTGTAAACCTCTCCCTCGAGATGGTCAAGTTCATGCTGGATAATCCTTGAGGCAAAACCCCTGAACTCCCCTGATTGAGGCTGCATATTTTCATCCAGCCATTCAAGCTTGATGTGTTCATGGCGTTTCACGTTTTCAGCCATACCCGGCAAAGATAGGCAACCCTCCTCACGCACCACCGGATCTTCATCAGTAATGACTTCCAATCGTGGATTGATTATTGTGAGTTTAAGGTCTTTACATTCAGGAAATTTCTCGGAAAGCACATCGCCATCCACAACCACCAGGCGGATTGGTTTGCCGATTTGAGGAGCCGCCAACCCCACTCCCTCTGAATTATACATGGTTTCAAACATATCGGCCACCAGCTGCTTGATGTCGCCTTCTTGCTCGGCCACTACCGGCTCGCATTTTTTTCTCAAGACCGGATGACCGTATAAATATATCGGATAGATCATATTAAAAAAATAATCAAAGCGAAAGCAAATTTAGTCACTTTTTCAAATATAATAAAATAAAGGTTGTATGAGAAGGAATAGAAAACCCATGATAACGATTATTATTGAATAAATTTGGAAAGAAAGGCGCCTTTCGCTAAATTTGAAACCTGAATTGCATGGGATGGAAACCCCAAAAATGGCTGCCTTGTAAACGAAAATAAAAATGGAAGAAAAGATTAAAGAAACGTGCCTGCATGGACGTCATATTTTACTTGGTGCACAGATGTCACTCTTTGCCGGTTATGATATGCCTATTCAATATAAAGGGATTGCAGAAGAACACAATGCGGTGAGGCAAAATGTAGGAGTCTTCGATGTCAGCCATATGGGTGAAGTGAGAATCACAGGTCCAGATGCTTATAAATTCGTAAGCCATATATTTGTCAACGATGTAACAGGCGCCCCCGACGGTCAGATTTTTTATGGGATGATGTGTTACGAGGATGGAGGCACAGTCGACGATCTTTTGGTTTATAAGGTCAACGACCATGAATATTTCTTGGTGATTAATGCCTCAAATATTGAAAAAGATGTGGATTGGATTGTCAAGAATTCGGCCGGTTTCGACGTTAAAATCGAGAATCAAAGCGATTACTACGGAGAGGTGGCAGTGCAAGGTCCAAAGGCAGAAGAGACAGTCGAGAAAGTTTTGGGTTTAGACGTCAAGGAAATTCCCTTTTATAACTTTAAAACCTTCAGAGTAGGTGATGAAGAAATCATCGTGAGTCGCACAGGCTACACAGGTGAAGATGGCTTCGAAATCTATGGCAGCCACGAATATATACAGGATGTTTGGGACCGTCTGATGCATGCCGGAGTGCAACCCTGTGGTCTCGGATGCCGAGACACTCTTCGTTTCGAAGTCGGACTTCCTCTTTATGGAGATGAATTGTCGGCTGAAATAAGTCCGATAGAGGCAAGCCTGAGTATGTTTGTGAAACTTGACAAACCTGAATTTATCGGCAAGGAAGCCCTCCTGAAACAGAAGGAGGATGGAGTGAGGCGTAGAATAGTTGGCCTTGAATTAGACGACACGGCAATCCCTCGCCATGGTTATGCTGTAGAAGTAGATGGCAAGCAGGTCGGCGAAATCACGACTGGTTATCGCTCCATATCCACAGGTAAGAGTGTGGCAATGGCAATGATCGAAAAACCCTATGATAAGTTGGGAACACGCGTAGAGGTAAGGATTAGGAAAAAGACTTTCCCGGCCACTGTAGTCAAAAAACGTTTTTACGACAAGAATTATAAAAAATAACGTAGGCAAAGTTTTTCAATGTGAAACCCCGCCAAATTTTTCAGAAGAAAATAAGCTAAACGATAATACAAAAGATATGAGCAAAGTATTAGACGACCGTAAATATGCCGACTCCCACGAATGGGTGAAGACAGAAGGCGATATCGCCATAATAGGGATATCCGATTATGCCCAACATGCGTTAGGCAATATAGTTTATGTGGATATGCCTGAAGAGGGCGACGAAATCGAGCAGGGCGACGATTTCGGGGCTGTGGAATCGGTTAAGGCCGCCAGTGACTTGATTTCTCCAGTAAGTGGAGTTGTAGTGGAAGTTAATGAGGAGTTGGTCAACAACCCCGAACTGATCAACAACGACGCCTATGACAATTGGATTATCAAAGTCAGAATGTCAGACCCTTCAGAACTTGACAAACTTATGGATGGGGCTGCCTACAAGAAAATCTGTGAGGCTTAATCAAATAAGATTTATGAAATATAAGGATGTGGCGGCTTAAGAGAGCACGTCACGTCCTGTTTTTATTCTAAAAGGCTATGGGACATAAATACATGCCACATTCTGAAGAAGACATCCGAGAGATGCTTAAGAAAATCGGAGTGGAGAGCATTGACGACTTATATTCCGACGTGCCCGAGGAAGTAATATTCCATAAGGAATATGCCATTCCTTCTGCATTGAGCGAGATAGAGCTCCGGAAACATTTCGACGAACTGTCGAAGAAAAACAAGCCCTTGATTATATTTGGAGGAGGCGGAGCCTACGATCATTACGCCCCCTCGGTAGTGCCTCATCTTCTGTCAAGAAGTGAATTTTACACGGCTTATACACCCTATCAACCGGAGATTTCTCAAGGAACCCTTCAATATATATTTGAATATCAGAGCATCATCTCCCAACTGACTGGGCTTGAAGTGTCGAATGCATCCATGTATGACGGGGCCACTGCTGCTGCCGAGTCTATGTTTATGCTTGTAGCTTCGGCCAAGAAAAAGAATCGTATTTTAATCTCGGCCACTGTCCACGACCATGTTCGCCGTGTCATAGAAACTTATGCCAAGTTCCATGGCGTGGATTATAGTGAGATTCCGGAAAAGGATGGAGTTTCCGACCTCGAGCAACTTGAAAAAGAATTAGAGAGAGGCGACGTCGCAGGAGTCTTGCTGCCAATTCCCAATAAATATGGAATAATTGAAGATTACACCGGTGTTGCAGATAAAATCCATGGATCGAAGGGATATCTTGCGATGTATGCTGACCCGTCTACTCTTGCGGTTTTGAAAACGCCCGGGGAATGGGGAGCCGACGTGGCTTGTGGAGACGGCCAATCTCTAGGCATGCCACTCTCGATGGGGGGCCCCTACCTCGGTTTTATCTCCTGTGGGAAAGCTATGTTAAGAAAAATGCCGGGAAGGATAGTAGGAGCCACAAAAGACATAGATGGAAAACGGGGGTATGTATTGACCCTTCAAGCTCGTGAGCAACATATTAGGCGAGAAAAGGCTACAAGCAATATATGTTCTAACCAGAGCCTTATGGCCCTCTATGCCACAATCTATGTTGCCTTGCTTGGTGAGAAAGGACTGATGGAGGTCAACAAGCTTGCCTGCGACGGAGCTCATTATCTCTATGATAAACTCCTTTCAACCGGAAAATTTGAGGCCCTTTACAATAAGCCTTTCTTAAAGGAATTTGTAGTCAAAACTTCGCTTGATGTTGAGAAGGTCAACAGTTTTCTGTTAGAGCACGACATAATGGGGGGATTGAATTTAGGCGAGGGAAGATTAAAATTCGCTGTGACAGAAAAACGCACGAAGGAGGAAATAGACAATTTGGTGAAATTAATGATTGAAGCCTGAAAAATGAACTACGATAAATTAATATTTGAATTGTCGAAAAAGGGGAGACAGGGTTATTCACTCCCGGAGGATAATTATCACGTAGACGGCTTTTCAGCTATTCCAAAGGAGTTGCTTAGAGAAGAAAAGCCCCAGCTTCCGGAAGTGAGCGAACCGGATGTAGTGCGCCACTACACTAATTTGTCTAATAAGAATTTTGGAGTCGACACCGGTTTCTATCCCTTGGGAAGTTGCACAATGAAATATAATCCGAAAATAAATGAGGAATTGAGCGGCTTAAGCGGTTTCACTTCCCTCCATCCCCTTCAAGATGAAAAGAGCCTTCAAGGAGCCCTTGAACTCTATTGGAATCTTCAGAGGATGCTTTCGGAGATTGCTGGTCTTGAGGAATTCACTCTTAACCCTTATGCAGGGGCACATGGGGAGCTGACAGGTCTAATGGTGATGAAGAAATACCATGAAAGCCGTGGCGACCTTAAGAGGAAAAAAGTCATTGTGCCCGACTCTGCTCATGGCACAAATCCGGCCTCGGCTATGGTGGCCGGTTTTGACGTTGTAGAAGTAAAATCTAAACCCAACGGATCTATCGATGTTGAAGATCTAAAGCCATTGCTCGATGACTCAGTGGCCGGAATTATGATGACCAATCCCAATACCTTGGGAATGTTTGAAACTGAAATCAGAGAAATCGCCAAACTGGTGCATGAAGCCGGAGGACTGCTGTATTATGACGGGGCAAACCTCAATCCTCTTTTGGGAAAGGTGAGACCCGGCGATATGGGATTCGACATCATGCACATCAACCTTCATAAGACTTTCTCGACGCCTCATGGAGGTGGTGGTCCGGGTTCGGGTCCTGTGGGAGTGGCTAAACATTTGGTCAACCTTCTGCCGATGCCTCATGTGAAAAAAGATGAGAATGGCATTTTCCATATAGAGGGAGAAAATCCTGATTCATTGGGAAGCATATCCTCTTTCTTAGGCAATTTCGGCGTAATGATGAAAGCCTATGCCTATATTCTTTCCTTAGGGAGGGAGAACCTCAAGCAAGTGGGTCCTCTTTCTACCTTGAATGCCAATTATATAAAGGAGAACCTGAAGGATGATTATCTGCTTCCGATAGATGGGGTGTGCAAGCATGAATTCGTGTTCGACGGTTTGAAGGATAAGTCCACGGGCGTCACTACTCTCAATGTTGCAAAACGCCTGCTTGACTATGGATTCCATGCTCCGACAATCTATTTCCCTTTGCTTTTTCACGAATCTATGATGATTGAGCCAACGGAGACAGAGAGTAAGGAGACACTCGACGCTTTCATTGAGGTGATGCATAAAATAGCCCAAGAAGCGAGGGAAAATCCGGAGGTCGTCATAAATGCTCCTCACACAACCATAGTGAGGAAACTCGATGAAACTAATGCGGCCAAAAATCCGGTGCTCACTTATAAGATGCTTAAGGAGAGCGAGGCTTAAAGCAGCATCTTACATTCCGAATTAAGGGTGTTAAAATAAATTTAAGAACCATGAAAGCAGATTTATTGATCATTGGAGGTGGCCCCGGAGGATATGAAACGGCATTGGCTGCAGCTCGACAGGGGAAGAGCGTGGTGCTTTTCAATGGGGGTGAATTGGGTGGAACATGTCTTAACGAAGGGTGCATTCCCACCAAATGTCTTGTCAAGAATGCCGAAGCTGTGACTCTATTCAAGGAGGGTGAGAAATTTGGAATAGATGATTTCACCTTTATGGTGGATTATAATAAGATTATAACCCGTAAAAAAGAAGTTGTTGAGACGCTCCGAAAAGGCGTCGAGACGCTAATGACACAGGCAAAGGTGACAGTGGTCAACTCCATGGCAAGCTTTTTAGATAATAAGAGGGTAGCAGCTGATGGAGAAGTTTATGAAGGCGACAATATCATTATTGCAACCGGGTCAGAGACTAAACGTCTTCCAATCCCGGGGAGCGAGCTGAAATGTGTCATGGATTCTTCTGATCTTCTAAATTTGGAATATATTCCGGCCCAACTCATTATCATCGGAGGAGGTGTCATCGGACTTGAATTTGCCTCGATTTTCTCTCAACTTGGCTCGAAAGTGACGGTGATCGAATTTATGAAACATATACTGCCAGGTTTTGATTCAGACATTTCCAAACGGTTGAAACAGATTTTGACCAAGAAGGGAATTAATATTTTGACCGGAGCTTCCGCTAAAGAAATCAGACAGAATGAATTTTATGAAGTGGAGGTTGTCTATGAATCCAAGGGGAAGGAAGAGAAGATAGTGGGCAGCGATCTTTTGATGGCAGTTGGCCGGAAACCTCGTTTGAAAAACCTTGATTTGGAGAAAGCCGGAGTTGAGTGGAGCGAAAAGGGTATCAAGGTTGATGCATTTATGCAGACAAATGTGCCCGGAATATTTGCAATAGGCGATGTGACAGGTGGAATAATGCTTGCTCATGTGGCAACGGCACAAGGACAAAGAGCATTGAACGTAATCAACAGTCAGACAGACTCGCTTAGATTTGATATTGTGCCAAGTGCCGTATTCACAAATCCGGAATGTGGCATGGTGGGAAAGACTGAAGAGGCCTGCAAAGAAGAAAACCTTGCTGTAAAAATTGGCACGTCTTTCTATAGAGCCAATGGTAAGGCTCTGGCAATGGGAGAACCTGATGGTATCTGCAAGTTAATCTTCCGAGAAGAGGATGGTAAATTGGTGGGTGCCCATTTTTTAGGTCTTCAGGCTGCTGACTTGGCTCAACAATGTTGCGATCTCATCAACAGGGAAGTCACCAGCCAAGAAATCCAAAATATAATCTTCGGCCATCCCACTATTAGTGAGGTGATACTTGAGGCTTGTAAATCAGTGAAATAAACAAAAAGAGGAAGGGACAGAGTGAAAAAATTTAATTTTTTCAAAAAAATGAATTAACTTTGTGAACCTCCTTTAAGAAAAATACGTTATAATATCAAAATAAAAATCGCAAGATTATGGAAAGAGATGACAGACACAAGCATGAAAATCACGACGCTGATATGATTGCGAGGTCTATGGAAGCCCATCAAAAAGATAAACAAAGAGAACACACACGCAGAATGAATAAGCTTTGGATCTGGCTTGGTGTCATGTTCCTGGTAGCAATCCTTCTATGGTGGATTTTCTCAATCGGTTTCTTTGAAGACACTTCCGGAGTCACCAATTTCGGAAACTAAAGAAAGATACAACCCGGCCATTCATAGTTCTATAAAAGGGCTTTTACACATACGTGATACAGGACCGGGACAATAGCCTCCTTTGTGGCGACACTAAGGGGGCTATACTTTTGTTCAGAAGGGAACATCGTCCCGAGGCGACATCATATTGTCGGGAAGGGGAGTGGAGGGAATGCCAATGGAGTCGGGGAAATCTGAAGGAATCGAGTTTTCATCGCGATTCATCCTTGATTCGATCTTAAGTGTTGTTTCCGCCAGAGTTTCTTGCATCACCTCATATCCTTCCTCCCAATTTTCGAATTTAGCGAATTTGGAGATGAAATGTAGTTTGACATCCCCGACACCTCCCGACCTGTGTTTGGCCACTATCAAATAGGCCAGACCTTTAATATTGTTACCTTCCCCATCCTGGGCTGTGCGGGTGTAGTATTCGGGACGATGGATGAAGCATACGATATCCGCGTCTTGCTCGATTGCCCCTGACTCTCTAAGGTCGGAGAGCACCGGACGTTTGTCTTCGCGGCTCTCTGTGCTTCGGTTGAGCTGCGAGAGGGCAATGATAGGAATATCCAATTCCTTTGCCAAGGCTTTCAGAGAACGTGAAATCGTGCTGACCTCCTGTTCACGACTTCCAAGTTTCATCCCGGTAGCATTCATAAGCTGCAGATAGTCGATCATTATAAGCTTAACCCCTTTCTCCCTGACAAGTCTACGTGCTTTGGTGCGAAGCTCGCTAATCGACAATCCCGGAGTCTCATCAAGATAAAGCGGGGCTCCGTAGATATTTCTGATTTTGGAATTCAGCCTCTCCTCTTCTTCATGAGATAGGCGTCCGCTTTTAATCTTTTCGCCTTCAAGATTGCAAACGTTGCTTATCAACCTCTTTATCAATTGAACGTTTGACATTTCCAGAGTGAAAATAGCGATAGGCGTATTGTAGTCGACTGCCATATTCTTAGCCATTGACAAAACGAAGGCTGTTTTGCCCATTGCCGGGCGTGCGGCAATGATGATAAGATCGGAATTTTGCCAACCTGAGGTCATTTTGTCGAGGTCACGATATCCTGTTTCGAGACCCGAAAGCCCGCTCTCGTTGTTTCGGGCGTTTTGGATTTGTTCATAGGCCTCCGTCAAGACGGGATCTATTTGAGTCACTTCGCGCTTGAGTTGATTTTGGGAGATATCGAAAAGTTGGCTTTCGGCTACTTCCAGAATTTCTTCGATATCGTTGCTTTCATCGTAAGCTTTTGTTTCCACTTCAGCAGCAAAGGTGATGAGTCTTCTGGCAAGATATTTTTGCGCAACTATACTTGCGTGATATTCCAAATTGGCCGAAGAATAGACTCTTGCCGTGAGTTCGGCTATGTGAACAGCCCCTCCCACTTCCTCGAGCGTGCCGTCACGTCGAAGCTGTTCGGTCACGGTCATCATGTCGATTGGTTTCTGATTGTGACCAAGTGTCGTGATGGCATCGAAAATCTTTTTATTGACAGGATCGTAAAAGCTGTCGGCAACCAATATGTCGCAGACATTCATATAGGCATCTTTTTCGAGCATACAAGCCCCCAACACCACTTCTTCCAGTTCCGTGTCACGAGGTGGAAGTTTCCCGGTTGGATCAGTCAGTATAGGTTTGAATTCAGGTTTCTTGGCCATTGGGCGATAGTTATTTTGCGTTTTAAGTTTAAATTGTTAATTAGGGGAAGATTATAAATTCGTTAGGATCAGGGCGCAGTGACGCGCAGACTACCAAGAGATAGATTGAGACGATAAACATTAAAAGAGAGGTCCATTTTAATATATCGTTGAGGTCTTTACCGGTAAGGGTGCGCATACGGCTCCATAACATTGAATGGAGGGCAAAATACATGAGCCAACCGGCCGAAATCCAGAAAGGGAGGGTAGTAGTGGCCATAGCAAGAAATATGGCGGCTAACATTCCATCGGCATAATAGACTGCCCCCATTACTCTCCTTCCTAAAATAACTACCGAAGTTTTCTTTCCGACACTTTTGTCGTCTTCCATATCTCGATAGTTGTTCACAATCAATACGTTAGCGGCCATCAATCCAATTGCTGCGGCTGTGAAGAAAGTGATACTGTCTATTCTGAAAATTTGTGTCTGCACATATTCAGTGAACACGACCGGGACGAAGCCAAAGAAAATCCACACTGCAATTTCTCCGAGACCATGATGGGATAGTGGAAAAGGTCCCGCGCTATAGGCTAAGGCAAAGACAGCAACTGCTATCCCAATAAATATTAACCACCATCCTCCCCAAATTATCAAAGAGGCACCTACACAGATGGTGACGGCGAGAGTGATATATATAGCCCGTTTCATGGCTTCGGGAGTGATATCGCCTTCAGTCACTCCCCGTCGGAAGCCCTCCCGGCCTTTCTTGTCAAGGCCGTTTTTGAAATCATAGTATTCATTAGCGAAATTAGAGGTTATTTGGGCTCCTACAGCAAAGAAAAGACAAACCAGGAATGGAAGCAAGGAAAAGCCATGATGATAAATGGCACAAGCCGTGCCACCTACAACTCCCGCAACACTCACCGGGAGAGTGCGAAGTCGCATTGCTTCAATCCATTCTTTCATCTCTTTTTTCTAAAAAAATCTTTCATCAATTCAGAGGCCTCCTCCTCCATGACACCTTTTGTCACTATTGTTTTTGGATGAAGCGGCGTTAAATTCCCAGTGCAGAAATTAGTGAATCCCCTCTTTGGGTCGGCGACTCCATAGACAAGTCTCCCAATCTGGCTCCATCCTATTGCCCCGGCACACATGATGCAGGGTTCAACTGTGACATAGAGAGTGCATTGAGGCAGATATTTTCCTCCGAGATTGTTAGCGGCTGCAGTAAGTGCTATCATCTCCGCATGGGCAGTCACGTCGTTTAAGGCCTCTGTTTGGTTATGGCCCATTCCGATCACTTTACCATTACAGACAACCACGGCACCCACTGGCACTTCATCCTGGTCGAAGGCTTCTTCAGCTTGACGCATGGCCAAAGACATGTAATACTCGTCACGCGGATCGGTCATTTTTTATAACGTTAGCAATTTTTTCCATAAGCCAAAGAGGTGTGGAGGTGGCCCCGCAGACGCCTACACTGTGTGCTCCTTCAAGGAGACCGAAATCCACTTGAGACTCGTCGGAAATCAAATATGTGTGGGGATTGACTTCCCGACACATCTCAAAGAGCACTTTCCCGTTAGAGCTTTTAGTTCCGCTGACGAAGAATATAACATCGTGGTTTGAAGCAAATTCCCTCATTTTTTGCATACGGTTGGCAACCTGTCGACAAATTGTGTCGTAGTATTCAAATTTACCCTCTTTTTTGCGTTTTCCGATCTCTTCCACAACCTCCTTGAATCCCTCAATCGATTTTGTGGTTTGCGAATAAAGAATGATGTCACGCGAGAGGTCTAAAGTGTCGATACCTGCAATATCCTGAATGACAACAGCCTCTCCGTTAGTCTGACCCACAAGGCCGTTGACCTCGGCATGTCCGTTTTTGCCGTATATGACTATCAGTGGTTTTTTGCCTCCTTGCCTCTCTGATTCCACTCCTTCGTCATACGTTTTTTTGATGCGTCGTTGCAATTGCAATACCACAGGACATGTGGCGTCGATCACCTCAATATTATTGTCTTTGGCAATCTGATAGGTCTGGGGGGGTTCGCCATGAGCTCTCAACAATACCTTCACGTCACGAAGGTCTTTCAAATCTTCATGGGTTATGGTTTTGAGGCCCTTTTCCTGAAGACGTTCAACTTCTCGGGCATTGTGAACGATGTCTCCCAAACAATAAAGTTGCCCGGAATTCCCAAGTTCATCTTCAGCTTTGTTGATCGCAGTGACGACTCCGAAACAAAAACCTGAATTGGAATCTATCTCAACTTTCATTCTCTATCCTTTCTAATGTTTCCTGGAAACGCTTCATGAGCCATTCCATCTGTTCCTCATGGGTCACAGCCCCGTTGTCGAGTTCTATGGCATCTTCAGCTTTGACTAAAGGGGATACAGCTCTTGTGGTGTCGATACGGTCTCTCTCCTCTACATTTCTAAGGACATCCTCGAAATTTATATCGACTCCCTTTTGTTGAAGTTCTCTCCATCTCCTTCGGGCCCTTTCATGCGGGCTTGCATAAACAAAAACTTTGAGCTCGGCATGAGGAAAGACAGTAGTGGCAATGTCTCGTCCATCCATGACTATACCTTTTTGCAAACCGAAATCCTGCTGGAGAGCCACCATTTTTTCTCTAACCTCGGCGATCTCGGCTATCGGACTTACATGAGTGCTCACCTTCATGTCTCGAATTTCCGTTTCTACGTCTTCTCCGTTGAGAAGAGTGTGTTGCACCCCGTCTTCCCCGGCCGATGGTTGAAAGGTGATGGTAAGCTCATCGAGATGGGGCAAAAGGGCCTCACGGTCTACTGTTCCATTTTCGCGTATCATTCCATGGCGGAGAGCATAGAGGGTCACAGCTCTATACATAGCTCCGGAATCTATATAAATATAGCCAACGCGCTTTGCAAGTTCCCTTGCCATCGTGCTCTTACCCGAAGAAGAATATCCGTCGATGGCCACAATTATGCGCGGCGCATCAGTTAGTTCTTTTGGCGTGATTTCCTTTGAATTTTCCATAATCATTTGAAATCATTTAAGCGGGCAAGATATTTTCCAATGATATCGAATTCAAGATTGACACGAGTTCCCTCTTTTATATCGCAGAAATTGGTGTGGTCGTGGGTATAGGGAATGATATTGACAGCGAAAGAATTCTTTTCCGATTCACAGACCGTGAGCGATACACCGTTGACAGCTACCGAACCCTTTTCAACGGTCATATAACCTTTGCGGGCTAATTCCATTGGAATGTCATATTCAAAAGTGTATTTCCAACTTCCGTCGAGATTTTCCACTTTAGTGCAGAGGGCAGTTGTATCAACATGACCCTGCACGATATGGCCATCCAGCCTCCCATCCATTTTCATGGAGCGTTCCACATTGACAAGGTCACCAACCTTTAGCAGCCCCAGATTTGAGCGGTCGAGGGTCTCTTTTATGGCAGTGACCGTATAAGTCCCATCACCCGGCAGTGAAACCACAGTCAGACAAACCCCATTATGGGAGATACTCTGGTCTATTTTCAATTCATCGGAAAAAGGACATCTCATCCGAATATGAAGGTTGGTCTCTTCGGGCTCCAAACCTTCCACTCTTATTGCATCTTCTACTATTCCTGAAAACATAGTTTCTTAACTTTAGAATCCCCCTTTTTATAAAAGAATTAATTCATTGATTTTTAAATCCTTAAGGATATTCCCCCTCCTATTATCTCCATTACAAAATTAAACAATATACATAAACCTTCCAATTAGTATTATCTACAACTTATGAACCAACCAAAAAATGATCCAACTTTTCAAATTGGAAGGACTATATAACTGATTTAACTTTATCATGCCCATTTGATTGATAGTCAAAGTCAATTTGACAGTAAGTTATTTTAATGCCAAATGGATGAAAGTTTCCATGCATTAAGTTTGACTGAGTTCCCCTTCCCTAAGGAATATAAACTGACTCCTGTCTGGCTTTCTGAAGGGAAGGTTAGGGCAGATAAAACGGCTGCTCCATTATTGACGAACACTTCCACTGTAGACTTATCAACGAATATATTAAGCAACAATTTTTTGTCGGTCATTGGAACCTTGGTAAAGGCAATTCTCTCGAATTTAGGTATGTCGACATCGGCCACATTTGTTCGGTCGAGGGTTAGAATACCGGATTGAGGCTCATAATTGACCACAAGTTTTCTGCTATCGCCCTCACAAAGATAAAATCCGAAAGAATTTTTATCATCTGATGTGAATTCAGCCTCTATTTCATAGGTATTATCCATTTTTTTAATTGCATCCAGAGGCGTTTTGCCAACTCTTATAGTTTTATCATAACTATATTTCTCCCCTCTTAATTGGGTCAAAGCCGGAAGAGGGGTCTGGAAAAGCCGAACGCCTTCGGGAGTGGTCTGTAATGAATATTCCCGAGGTATCGACCAAATTCCTTTTCCCCATTCTGAAGGCTGTGTTTGAGCATAATCCCAAGTGCAAACCCATCCTAAAGTATAGACCGGGGCATCCGGGGCATCGTAATTTTGGAATACTCTGGATGCATAGTAGTCTAAACCGCTGTCAATGTAAAGAGGATATTGATCCGGTTCATCAGCAATGAATTCCCTACCGTTAAATTCCCCTATGAAATACTGTTCACGTGCCCAATTAACTGACACAACAAGAACCCACTTCATATTATCCCGATCGCCATCTACCGGAAGACGAAAAATATCGGGACATTCCCAAGACCTGTCAGAATCACCCAAAGGACCGAAGTCGCTTAGCCATTCCCATTCTTTGAGATTCTTGGATCCATAAAAGGCCACTTTCTTTTCGAGAGCCTTTGCCACTACCATTACCCATCGACCCTCCTTTTCGTCGTAAATGACAGTGGGATCGCGGAATTCTGTGCTCCATATATCAAGAACCGGATTGCTGTCATAATAGTGAAAAGTTTTTCCGCCATCTGTACTGATAGCTATATCTTGTGCCTGTTTTTTACTGTCTCTATGAAAACCTGTGAATATGGCAACCATGGCTTCTTCTCCATTTCCCGTGGTGTTCCATTTGTCGACTACTGTGCTTCCGGTAAAAGTGGCTCTTCCTTCAGGCACACCAACAATAGCACTTTTATTCAGTTCATTCCAATAAACCAAGTCGTCGGATTCCACAGCGCCCCAATTATATGCCTTATATTTACCATTGTATTTTATAAGACCGGAGGGATCACCCATCCAACGGTGGGCCGGAGTGTAATGAAATTGAGGCCGGTATTTTTCTTGATAAGTTGCTGAATCTCTTTGTGCGTAAATGGAATTCAGATAAACGAACCCAATTAAGATTAAATATAGTTTTTTCATAAAAAGGTGCTTTAGAATTTTTATCCCAGGGTAAATATAATAAAGTTGAGGGTGAATACAAAATTAGGAAACTAACCGGCTAGGTTTTCTTTCATAGCCTAGGGAATGTGAGATTAAATTCTCATATTAATAACATTCCGAATACAAAGAGTGACGATATAAGCTTAAAAGTTCTTTGGCATTGCCTCCGACGAGGAGGATATTCAATGTCTGGCCTTGTGAAGCAAATCTCATTTTATTTTATACATATAAGAGGAAACAGAAATTTTGTAAAAATCTGGAAATTTGCACCACGAAAAGTATGACAAACCGGTTTATAAAAACATACAATTAACAAACCTCAACTTAAAACTTGAAATATTATGGCAAAGTATGAAATTGAAGTGGACATTTGTCTTGGTTTTTCCCATTGTGGAGGCGTCTATAATTCCGGTAACGGAGAGGTTGAACTCAGCGATGAGGAAGTGGATGAGCTGGTAGCATTGATGAAGGAGAAAGACACGTCGGATGTAGAGGAGATGGATCTTGAAGAGAATTTGCCTGAGATCTATAAGAAACTTGATGCAGCTTACCGTGATGCAGCCTACGAAGCAGAGGAGGAACATTGGCTTGAGGAGGGTTATTACCATCTGGAATGCCACAATTATGAAAACAAAGAGATGATAGATTATATAAAAGAGAGGGGAAAATGGGAGTTTGAATTCGATGAAGAAGAATTCAAGGATGAAAACGGTGAATTAGATGAAGAGGCGCTATTTGATGCCGAGTGCGACTATCTTCACGAGGAAGGACTCGACAACTTTTTGTCAACATTATATGGCGAGGAACGAAAAGACTTCTTAAGAAACCAAGTAGGTATTGATGTGGATCCTCAGGGTTGCGACTATGAAATAGAGATTCCCTCCGAAATTATAGCCATAGCATTTCCAGAAGAGGGAGGAGAGGGTGACATTTAACAAAGAAGGGGGGATAAAAAGAGGCTTCCATGAAGAATTGGAATGATTCTTCGGGGAGCCTCATCATATCTTAATTCAGAATTTTAATATAGAATTCCTAATTAAAGTTTACGTTTGATTTCTATGGGGAGTTGTTGCAGGGTTTCGATTACTCTGGTGACTTTTTCCGTGGCTTCGCTGAGATTGATTCCCCGGTCGTGAGCTACAGCTTCCACAGCTTTTGCGTAGTTGTTTTTATATTGTTTGTTGAGTTGGGTCCAGTTTATGTTTTTCCATAATTGGGCCTCTTTCTCATCATAAGGCAATTTGCCCTGAAGCATCATTACTGCCAATACGGGATATCCGGGATATCCCTGCCAATATGTGGCGTTGTCGTCGGAGGTGTATCTGTTGTCGGCGAATCTTACCACGTAGGCCTTTTCCCCATCGGAAGAACTTACATCGGCATATCCTTCGTGCATATTGACACGATCATCAGCAAGTGCTGTCCAGGCTTCGTAGACTTTTTCAATTGGCGGCAGTTTCTTTAGTCCCATAACTAATTTAATTACTTGTTCTATATTACAACAAACCAATTAAAGAAGCGTTCAAAAAACTAACCTTTTAATGAAGACAACTTTTATTCCGAAGCTGGCTGCTTCATTAGAGTTAAAAGAGAATGTAGACTCTTGTCGATTTTCACAAATGTAGAATAAGATATTTTATTTAATAGATTTTTAATTCAATTTTGTTAATTTTACTTATTATAATAGAAAAAGTAAAGGAAGATATTGTGAAATTATTGGATAAGGCGGATTTGGGATGAATTTCTAAACCTCACTAGAAACAACAGAAAGACTATCAAAATATCTCAAAGCATTTGACTTCTTAAAGAATTAAAGATGGAGAATGAAGATTTTTATCAATATAAGAAAGTGTTTTTCAAGGAATGTGCTGTTGCAGGAGTTTCTTTTCATCTTAAATATGATGATGAACTCTGGGACGCTCTTGAAGTAGGAACAAAATTGGCTCTTGTCCGCCATAAAGACAACAAGCATGATAAGAATGCAGTGGCCGTAGCACTAGCTGATGATTTTGATGGCGACCCGGAAGACTTCGATTTCGACTTTATTATAGGTTATGTGCCTCGTTCAGAAAATGCAGAATTAGCTACTTTGTTAGATGCCGGTTATGGCAGCAAATTTTCGGCAGAAGTTACCACATTGAAGACCCAGGGTAATCTAAATGATAGAATCAGGATAACAATTTACCTTGAGACTAATGAAAAAGTCCTTGTCCGTCCCGACCGTCTTAGGGCCCAGTCGATTAACGAACGAGAACTAGGTGATTTGATTTATCAACTCAATCTTAAAGGATGTTACAATACTTTATATGGTTACGAGGATTATAACAGACAAGAAATATTGCCTTCGCTAGGGGAAAAAATCGTTTTCGTGCATAGAGACCGAAATCGTGAAATACTATTCTTAATGATGGTGACCGAAACGGGGGATCCCTATATAAAATGTGAAGATCGTGAGACAACTTATGATGTCTTAAGGGCCTGGCATTTGTCGAATATAATGGGACCCATATACATAAAGAAAAGTGATTATAATTTTCTTTATGGTGAAGACTTGAAAGATTATCAGGCTGAATACTACTTAAACAAGGAAGTTTCGGATGGGTTTAAAAAAATCTTTGAAAAAGAATTATTCAGAACACTCAACCGGAATAACATCGATATGGATCCTTCAATAGATGATCCAGAACTTAGAGAAGAAATTTTAGGGAAAGAATAAAAATTTTAAATCAACTTCGTCCTTTAATCTTCGTAATCGTCCCAGTCTTCTTCCTCATCTTCTTCCATACAGGCCATGGTGATGCGTCTGTTGGAATAGATGTGCCATTCATCACCATCCTGCCATCCGGTGAGGTAAGAATATCCTTCATCCTCGAAACCTCCGAAACCGGAAAGAAGCCATTCGCCATCAGGATTGATTATACCCCAATCATTACCTTCTTTAAGTATAATTAAACCCTCCCATTCAAAGGCATCGTCGAATTTGGTAACCATTGGAATACAATCGTTTTTATAGTCATAACCTTGTGATTCCACTTCCACCCAGTTGCCTCTTTCATCTTTTAGGCCATATTTACCATCATCATACCGGTCAAAATTTACGATTCTTACATCGTCATCTTCATAGATATTTACAGTCTTAATTTCCTTAGAGTTAGCAACAGAAGTGTTTTCTTCTTTAGTGGGTTTACCGGATTTCACTGTTTTAGCAGCCTTAACCTTACCGTAAGTTATGATTCTTGGTAAGGTTTTTGCCCGTGCAATTATTTGTTTGAGTTCTTCAAGTGAAGGCACTTTCGGAGCAAGATGCCGGACTTGGTTGATTGCAACCATTTTCTTTTCAAGATTAGCCGGATTACGAAGCGCCAATTCAATAACAGTGTCTACACCGGCGGCTTCAAGGAGTTCAGCACAATTCGGGTCAACACCCTCCAAACGGAGTAAGTCTGCATGATTCACCCAAGTTAGAATTCTCTTGCCGCTGATACCTGTTTTTTCCGCCAATTCCTTACGGCCTTTCACGTTTTTACCTCTGTCAAGGAGTTGTGACACGGTATTAACACCCAATGCTTCAAGTTTTTCCGCGTATACAGGGCCAATGCCTTCAATTTTAATAATCTTATAGTCCATCGACATGATTTTTATATCCAAATTCTAATCCATATTTTTTCATTAGGGCTGCCAACTTCCAATTCCTTTATTGAAACAATCTTTGCCTTAATATTTTTTACGTTTTGATCCAACATCTTTGCTAATTCGGCATTGTGTTTTTTCGGAACGTATCCTATAATATTATTGAAGTCAAAATTTTCCGGATTTTGATTATATTCATCGGCAATAGCTATAGCCACGGCATTTGGATCAAATTTATTTTCCCTGTCGCGTAATAGAACAATTTCGGTGTTTGCCCCTATTTTATCCCATTTTTCGCTATCGTCAGGAAGATGTTTATGCACACCGGAGACATAACATTCTTTTATAACCTCCTTTCTGAGATTTTCTTCAATTTGCGAATCGGAATAAAAGATCGTGGGTTCTTGTTCCCATTTTATATAGAAGGAGTCCTCGTTTTTGTAAAGATGGCCGGATCCATCTTTAAGAGAAACCCAAGGACGACCGCCATCCACTACATCGGTAGTCACCACAATATCATCAAATTGAGGAGGCATTATCCATTTACCTTCAATATCTATAAAACCCCATAAATCGGCAATCCTTACAATTGCAATTCCTGTGCCTTTCGAATCTCCAAAATAAGTGTAGTATTGAAAATAGAAAGCCTCATCAAACTTACGATCAACTACGAATTCACCGTTTTCTTTTACAAAAACGTATTTACCATTGGATTTTACACAATCTATGCCACGAATGAATTCAGGTTCCTCATCCAATTGAGGAGGCAATATCCAATTTCCATAGGTATCCACAAATCCCCATTTACCATCCTTTTCCACATATCCCCCTTTATCAGCATCAAATTTACCCGTGTCATCAAAGTCAACGATAATATCGCCATACTTGTTTATGAGGGCCAATTTTTCATCTAAAGCCACGAGTCCTAACGCTTTTTTATCATTGTCTGGATAAGAAAGATACCATGTCTTATCATACAATGGCTTTATCACCCATTTGCCTTGCCTGTCAATGTAACCCCATTTCTCCCCCTCTTTTACAAAGCCGCCATAATTGCCTATGGTTTCAACATCGTCGAAACTTATGAGGCTATCACCATTCTTATTAACCAAGGCATATTTATCCGCATCTTTGATTTTCACCAAGGCAGCAGCGTAAGTTTCATCCTGAGGCTCAGTCTTCAGATGCCAAATTTTATCAAAGTTTTTCTCGTTCATCAGATTAGTTAAAAATGTGGGGATAACACTTCATTATATCTTCAATAATACCCATATCCTTTAATCTCCATTGGAAAGAAATATATACTTTCTGCCCATCTGAAGTGAGCAGAGGCATCGAATAATATAAGGGCACACTGGCTTTTCTCTTCTTTTCAGCCAAATACGTCTTGTAGTCCTCCTCATCGAGTAGCCATAATTGCTTACGTTTTTCCATGAATTTATGGTTGAGAGCAATAACATCAGAAAGGGTCATTTTCTTTTTCATGATTAGGATGGCAAAAATTGCGTAACAGATGTTTGCAAGATTTTTAATTTTTATTTGCATTTCACGGGATTTTCGTGAATAAACTAAATCTGCAGCAATTGAAGAGGGGTCAACTTCCGTTCTTACCATCCTGGTAGATGCATTATACATTTTATAATTAAGCAGACTTTCGAGTAATCCTCTGAAAGATTGGGAATGCTCTTCATATAAATCGAGAGCCCTTTTATAGTAATAAGGCTGATAACTTATAAATGAGGTAGCATCCAAGAATTCAGGTCTGTCCCGGTACATCAATAAAACAAGAGCATTGTCTAGTGATTCTTCATTGTAATCATACTTTTCCCAAGGAGAGGGTGAAAATATCACATCTCCATTTGCATCTCTGGCCCATACATCGTAAAAGGCATGAATAAATTCATGAAGCAACACCTTTTGGATCACAAATTCCAGAGATATGGAAGGAATTGAAGAGAGAACAGAATCATAAAATTCCACAATGCTATCAAGCTTGAGACAAATGGTGCCCGTTTCTTTACAATAACATCCAAGCCAATCCATACTGGTTTCATAAGAATCGCCCCATAAACTTCTTTTGGCTATTTCAACTTCATCCTTCAAGGCGCGTAAAGGTTCATTACCCCCAAGTATAAAGTCCACCTCCTCAAATAAGCGCATTAAATTGCTATTATAAACACTGTCATATTCCGGTCTATACTTGGTTTCATTGCTAAAAATCATTCCGAACTTTTTTTGCAACTCTCTAAACATAACACTACCTTGTTTTGGATATGCATTTTCCCTAAGTGCTTGCTCCACAACCACTAATAGTTTTTCCACATATCTCTGAATTGAAGTGGAAGCCGTGAATTGCACAAGTGGCTGCAGAGTGTCTAATAATCGGGACAAAATATTAGGATTTCTTAGATTCTCTTTTTCCCCGCATTTTTCCATATATATCCAACACTCCATCAGGAAAAGTAAAATCACGCTCAAAACCCTCTTATACTTATCCTCCTTAATTTTAATTTCTTCTAACAATTCTTTATTATTAGTATTGTTTATAGTTGGGGAGAAATAAGACTGAAGCTGAATTTTTGCCGGTTTATTTGTAAACCGGTTTGTGACATCAAGAATCGGGTTATCGCTCAAGTCATCATTAGTTATTATGAACACTTCTGTATCATCTGCCAATTCTATGATGGTTTTCCCAAAATTTGGAATCCATACATCCTCAGGTTTAATAACCTTTGCAAACCTTGTGATTGGTTCGTATAGATCCTTCTTTTGAAAATGAAATTTGTCGCTTAGCAACACGTCATGTGAATTTCCATTCCAAATGAAAAAATTATTTAATCTATTTTGGGAAATCACTTTTTGTGCTGAATCTGAAATATTAAATTTTGTGTTAACCATAATTAATATAATGTTAGAATCCCTCTTTCTTAATAAAATAACCGATATTCGATTTTTTCATCAGTCATTTTTTTCAGCTGACTATTCTCCGAGAATCATCCCAATATCGGTAACCGATTCTTTTGCAATAAGTCCGCAAATCCTTGCCATTTAATTTAAATATCAGTTGTTTTGTCATACATATTCAAAACTTTACGATTATTTTCAATCCACAATTGGGTTTCGGTCTTATAAATGTGAGGAAATTTCTTTTGAAGATTTGTTATTGTAAAAAGCACAAAATTTAGACATTTGTTTAGCTCTTCAACATTACAATATTCATCATCTTTATGATGATTGAAATAACCGCAGGGAATGTTGGCACAACTAACTCCCACACCGCTTATGGTGAGGGGGAGAATGTCAGTTGTTTTACCTTCGGTGATTACATATCCAAATTTTTCAGCCTCCAATTCTTCTTCAAATTCTTTAGAAGCTACCGGGACTCCGCGAAGAAGTGTCCGGATCTCTTCTCCTCCTTTACAATCAGGTTCGAGGATATATAGTGAGTCTTCAAAGAAATCAAGCATTGCCCGGTTGCTCCCCCAACATCCCTTCTCTTCTCCTACAGACATAAATACTTTCAAGTGGTCGCATTTCTCTAATGCCTTCAGGCACACCCAAATGCCATTTTTATCATCGGCTCCCAGACCTTCCTGAGCATTTCGGGATTCACTCCAACCAAAAAGTTCTTGATGTTGCTTTCCGGTTTCCGGGTTTTCATAGATTCGCTCCTTAACTTCAAAATCCTCTGAATGTATTTTCTGAACTTGGTCAAGATGACAACAAAGAGTTGGGAAACCTGTCTTCCTTTCCTCCTTCAGAATGTTCCTGCGGCAAATATACATATTTCCCCGAGAATCTAGATAAACGTGTGCCTGAGGAACATAGGAGTCAAGATATTCCAGCACAAACTTTATCATAGGCCATTCACTTCCTGTCGGGCAATGAATTTTATAAAGAGACTTCAGCAACTCCATTTATATGTAAACTTTAGGATTCAACTCAAAATCATTATAACAATTCATATCCTGAAGAACCCATAAAATCTTGCGATTAGGGGGCAACTTAGGTTTCGGGGCATATCCATCAGTAAAGATTATCAAACCGTCATATTCCTTATGTTCTTTATAATAATATATGATCGCTTGGAAATCGGTGCCTCCTCTGCCTCTGATCGTTATCTCTTTTGTTGCCTTTTTTAAAGACAATAAAGGGAAATGCAACTCCACGTCGAATTGCAATATGTCGATCGTGGGAATACCGTAAGTGAAGAAAGTATTTACGATACTGAAGAAGCGAACCAAATCCTCGCTCCTTAGTGAACCACTTGTATCCACCCCGATTAAAAGTTTGGAAACATAAGGATGAATCACTCCCATTTGTTGCCAGCCGTAGCGTCGGCTTGGACGCATCCGTGTGAGTCGCCGTTCTGTGGATATGATGGATGATCGGAATAAATCGAGTTTCCTTCTTATGTTATCTTTCTTTAATGTAGAAGCCACGATGATGTCTTGGAAACGTCCGGGAACCGACCCCCATTGTTTTGTAAGCATGGCATTCTCTATGCAGCGGTTGATGTATTCAATCTCCGTTTCGTCATTTTCCCATAATTCCACCACATCCTTCCCATTTTCATGAAGTTCGGAAAATGACGTTGGAGCCTTAAATGAATGGGTGTGGCCTTTGTTTTTGTCGATTTCGTCGGAGATTCCCTCATCGCCTAATCCTTCAGAAACGCCGGAACTTTCAGAATCATCATTATCCCTCTCTTCTCCATCCCCTGGGGAATTGCCAGACTCTTCTAAATCATTTTGCTTTTCATTTGATTTGATAGTCCCGTAACCGTTATCTCCTTTCTCTGAATCTTCTTCCATATTATCGATCAGGAGTTCATCTTCTTTTGGAGACGTTGTGAAATTATGGAGAAGAAAATTATAATATTCTTCGTAGGAGAGACCATGAGGAATCTCGAAACTGGAATCAAGTTCAGGAGATATGGCCGATCCTCCATGTTCGTAAATCGTGAGATTGCTTGCAAGGTAAAGTAATTCCCTTATAGGATTCACCGGCTGTCGGTCGTAAGGGTGTTTCAGGATTATTCGGAGCACTTCCCGTCGGAGGAGTTCATTAATTTCCACCTCATCAAAGCCCTCAAGCATAAGCGGGTTGTATTCAATCTTTCTTTTGCCGCTTCTAAAACCGCAACTCATCATTTTGTTTTCTGACAGTTGATGAGAACAAAACATAGCAAACATAAGCGGTTCGGTCATAAACCACCGGTCGGAGATTGATTGAATCACTTTCCTTACATCTGATGCCATATAGCAACTTTATCCTTATTTCATTATAAATTTTATATTTGGGCCCAGAACTTTCTCGGTTAATTCTTGAAAATTTTTTATTTCATCAAAATGTTTCATCACTTTTAAAGAAACTTCCCACCAATTGCTCCGGTTACCGCTCCATCTGAATCCATATTTCCCCTCTTTGTCATAAAACACTTCAATCCAAGGAGTGTAAAGATAATAATATGATTCTGGTAAAAAATACTTATAAATTTCTCCTACAATTTTGTAAAAGTGATTGTTTCTAGGATAATCTATGTCGATATAAATTCTTGGTAATTCCCCATTCTCCATTGAGGCTGCAGCAATTTTCACAATGAGTTCTTTAAATTCTTCATCAGAAAATTCGTAGTCCCGGGTTATTGCCTTTATTTTTACTCCTCGATAAATATCCATCCATGTTTTTTTCCCCTCCCTTGATATTAGAACCAACCCGGAATCATAATATAAGACAAAAGAAAGTTTATTCTCCTTCACTCGAAAAATAAAATTCAAATCGGCCAGGGTCTTTATTATCTCTTGATCTATTGAATCGCACTCCTGGATTTCATAAAATTTATTCCTGTATTCTTCCGTATATTTATTATAATTCATCCGGATTTTCAGGTCGGGATCTAAAGAAAAAGGGGTTGCAGGTTTTAAACTGTCAGTATAATAAAACCAGTCGTTGTCAAATTTCTTTTTATAAGTCACAAACTTGAAAAAAGGTTCTTCGGCAATTTGGGGGAGAAGAGATAAAGATGCCTTAAGTTCATCACACCGGGCCTCGTAGTTTTCAAAGTCAAGTATTGTGGATAGATAAACATTGCCTCCGATTCTTCTTTCTAATTTCAGCAAGCCTTCATCACCATCATTAGGAGAAAGGGTTGTTTCTGAAATTTTGATTTTTCTTATATACCTGGACGCGAGTTGGGAAAGCAACTTACTGTTCTTATTTGCTTTCGTGGATTGCGTATAATCGCTGTAAAGATTCTGAAGATAGGAAATCATGTAATCAAAAACGGGGCCGTATTCTTGGAAAACTGCTGGTGATAATCTTAAATCTTCGCCAAAACTTTTATTCGTTTTAACAAAAAAAGACCCATAATTTATTTCAAAACTGATTTCCCAGTTCACTTGTTTCCACGTCCCGATAATTGACATCCCGGGAGCCGCTATTATAGAAAAATCACCTTTTTCATTCAAAGTATATGAATAGTCTTTTTGTTTAAAAAGAGGCTCCACAATTCCTTTGAAATTAATATGCCGCTCGAGTTTGTCAATTTTTTTTAAGGAATTTTTCGTTAAATCCTTTAAGTCTGACACAATGCGATCTTCATTAATTTCTACAGCGCTCATATCTCTGATATAAATTGGCTGAATTCTATAATCAATTCAGGTTTTGACTTAGAAAATGCTCCCATTGTTTTCTTGTATTTTCCGCTCATCAAGCCATTGATGAAATATGCATAGGCATCACGCTTCTTATCCCGAAGAAAGCCCAAATAGTCTGCAACGTTGTCCATATTTTTAGACGTTATTTTCTTTTTATTCGCAACTGAGTTTTCAAGATACTCTAGTATATCGTCGTTAAGAAGAGCAAATTTTTCCATCGGAAGCTCCTGTATTTGTGAAACAAGATCAGGATATTTATCCACGACATCTTTCCCTGTGATGCCCTTATTGGAAAACGAATCAAAAAGTAAAGAAGCAGCCTTTGCTCCTATAATGCCTGCCACCATCCGGGCATGCACCGGATTAGGATTCTTTACATTCGAAAGTAATTGTGCTGTTCTTTCCCAAGCTCTCCTGTCAGGACTTTTTGATAGAGAATCTTCCGAGGCATCAAAACTGCTGTCGAGCATATCGGGATGATTAGTGATGAAGGAAATCACTCGATCATCCAAGTTTTCTCTCTTAGCCCATTTTATCCAGTCTTGAGCAGTAGGCCGCAATTCATATACATTAAATCGCGACACCAAAGCAGGGTCGAGTTCTCCTACTTGGTATTGTTCTCCGGAATTCACAGCCGAGATTATACGGCTCCCTTCCGGAAGTTTTCTTCCTGCAAGTTTACGGTTTAGGACAAGGTCCATTACTGTCTGCAACATTTCAGGGCGTGCACGGTTTAATTCATCAAGAAACAATACGATTGGCACTCCATCAGTGGGGAACCAATATGGAGGCATAAAATCTGTCTTCCCGGTTTCTTCATTCAGCCGGGGAAGCCCGATAAGGTCGCCCGGATCGCTCATCTGCCCCAAAAAAAGAGCGGTCACCTTCATTCCTTTCGAAGTGAAATATTCTTCCATGATCCTTGACTTACCTATGCCATGGTTTCCTACAAGAAGAATATTATGGTTCACCGGAGTTGTTTCCAGAGTCTCGTATAGTTGTTCTACACTTAAAGGTATAGCCATAATATATCTTATTTTATTATCGTGTCACTTTTATGTCTTTCAAATGGGCATCATTCCAAATATTTGGCAATGATATTATATCTCCATAATGTTCTATTACATTAATTAAAATTCCAATCCAATCCGGGGTATCACTTTTCCATAGAAATCCTTCCTTGGCTTCTTTGTCGGTAAATACCCTTGTGTCTAAGGAATTTTGATTTATGTAGAAATAACCTTCCGGCAAGCAGTATTCAAGCAGTTTGTTAAAAAGGATTGGAAGCGCCCCTTTCCTTAAAAACCACCATGGCTCGTATCCCACAAATTTTTTGTAATCGCCCTCGGACCCATTTTTTGACATGGAGGCAATGGAAAGATATTTCAACAATTTCAACAATAATTCTTTGTCTATTTTCTGAGGCAGATTGGAGTTATGCACATGATAATAGGCCACTCCCTTTTGCAATTCATAATAACCATCCGACTTGTAAAATTCAAAATGATAGAGCTTGTTTTTTTCAATCAGTAGCCAAAACTTAGAGTTTAGCAGAATTACCAAAGTCTGTTGTCTCACATAATACATGAACCCATATTTTTTCAAACTGTTGATTACTTCAGTATCATAACTTTCTTCATCAATTGATTCCAATTTTTTTTGAATAGAAGGATCAACATTCTCATATACCATTTTTATATTTTCTTCATTTATTGCTAGAGAAGGTTTCACCTCAATTAAATCATCGGAATTCACTTTCCATCTTGAAGTTTTGTAGAAAATTGGTTTCATATATTCATTTTCAACAATAGAGGGAATGAGTTTTTCCGCCTCAGCCATCTCCTTACAACGCTTTTCATAATTTTCAAAATCAAGGGTAGTTGTAATTGCAAGATTGCCGGTCAATTGTCTCGTCATTTTCAACAAACCTCCGCTGCGGCTGTTAGGCTCTACTTTGGCTGAGAATTTTAATTCTTCCTCCAGATTGGAAACAAGAGCATTTAGCAATTGGCTGCTTTTGTTGGCTTTGGTGGATTTATTGTACTTCTCACTTAATTTTTTTAATGATTCTATTAGATAGTCAAACAGCGGAAGGTAATGTTCAAAACCGGCTGGAGAGATTTCCACGTCGAAATATTCATAGGCATGTGATTTCACATGATTCTCACCCATATCTACATGAAGAAATATTTGCCACACTTTGCCTGTCCAGTTTCCCGAGATGATGAAACCGGGTTCTGCGAGAATCTTAAAATTACCAGTGGGTTCAAGTGTGTAAGAATATCCTCGATTCGAAAACGGATCGCCCACTATCTTTTTGAAATCTATTTCTCGTTTATTGAGATTGCGATTTTTTTCTGATAACCCTTTATTGATTATTTCTAAATCTTTAGAAATTTGCTCATAAGTTATTGCCTTCGCTCCCATAATTTATTTTTCTACGGCATCAATTTTGGTAATGATAGACAAAAATATATGATTTTCTTATTTATGACAATCAACTTATGAAATATTTTCATAAGTTTCTCTTAATAAATGTTAATAAAATTGGAGTTCAAGAGTGGTCTTCCTCCTCAAGGAGGTTCTTTTTCATATTCCTTCCTTATTACCATCGGTAATCTCTGGTCACCGGATCAAACACTTGTTCGGATCTTACTTTCAATATTGTTTTCATTGACTCTCTTGATTTATTCTCAAAAGTGTCAACTATTTTCAGTTCGAGTCTTTGTCAATTTTTCATCACTTATATTAGAAATTGTTGACGCTATAAAAACTGGCTTGTTTTAAGATATTTAGTTATCTAATTTTGCCATAAATTCTTTTATGAAAAGAAAAATAAATATCCTAAAATTAAATTTAATGCCTAAGTAAAATGAAGGAGTCAATTAAATTGTGTGTTTTTATCTTGAGTTTTCTCTTTAGTTTTTCTGTTGAAGCAGAGAATAAACTAAAAATTAAATATGACGATGGAGAAATCATTGAATGGCGTATGTCCGAGAACTTTAAACCAGACGTGATAATAACAGATGACGGACCACATCTAAGACTGACCGGGCAACATTCTCTGATATTCTTGCCTGCAGTTTATACAGAATGGACGTTTCGTGATAATAATGATCTTGTAATAGTTCAAGGAAACTGGTATGACTGGGGTTATGGTGATGATTATTATACTTTAGAGGAAATTGGGAATAATGTAATTTTAGG
>JAFLTU010000016.1 GCA_022509125.1 Muribaculaceae bacterium
AAAGAGGTTTTTCAACAAAAATTGGTGTTTATTCCTCTATAGCTGCTTGGGCGGCGGCTACGCGTGCGATCGGAACTCGATAGGGTGAGCAGGAAACGTAGTTCATTCCGAGTTTGGCGCAGAACATTACGCTTGAAGGCTCTCCACCATGTTCACCGCAGATACCTACTTTGAGGTCGGGATTTGCAGCACGGCCTTTCTTAACGCCCATTTCAACGAGTTGTCCAACGCCTTCCTGGTCAAGCACTTCAAATGGATCTACTTTTATGATGCCATGTTCCTTATAGAATTTAAGGAATTTTGGAGCATCATCGCGTGAATAACCAAAGGTCATCTGAGTGAGGTCATTGGTTCCGAATGAGAAGAAGTCAGCCACTTCAGCTATCTTGTCGGCTGTTAGAGCTGCGCGTGGCACCTCAATCATTGTGCCGACCTTATAGTGAAGAGAATCGCCCTTCTCTTCAAAAACTTTTGCTGCTGTAGTATTAATAACATCAGCTTGGTTTTGAAGCTCTTTGAGAGTACCCACAAGAGGCACCATGATTTCGGGTTCCACTTTGATGCCACGGGCTTTACAAGCAAGGGCTGCCTCTATGATAGCTCGTGTCTGCATTTCTGTGATCTCCGGATAGGTGATTCCCAGACGGCAACCACGGTGACCAAGCATGGGGTTGAATTCTTCCAGTTCGTCAACCTTGGCTTTCACTTCAGCTAAAGTAAGACCCATTTCGTCGGCGAGCTCTTTTTGAGTAGCTGTCTGATGAGGCACAAATTCATGTAAAGGAGGATCGAGGAGGCGGATAGTTACTCCATAACCATCCATAGCTTCGAATATACCTTCAAAGTCGCCACGTTGAATTGGCAGAAGTTTCTTAAGAGCTACACGACGACCGGATTCGTCTGAAGCAAGGATCATTTCACGCACAGCTTTGATGCGGTCTCCTTCGAAGAACATGTGCTCCGTGCGGCAAAGACCGATACCTTGGGCTCCGAAATGACGGCCTTGTTTAGCGTCTCGAGGGGTATCTGCGTTACAACGCACATAAGTTTTGGTATATTTAGCGGCTAAATCCATAATAGCCTTAAAGTCGCCGTCGAGCTCCGGTTCACGGGTAGGCACCTGACCGTTGTAAACATCGCCTGTAGATCCATTGAGAGAAATCCAGTCGCCTTCATGATAGACTTTTCCACCCATTTCAACTGTTTTCTCTTTATAATCCACCTTAATATCACCGGCACCTGAAACGCAACATTTACCCATACCGCGGGCTACTACAGCTGCATGTGAGGTCATACCGCCACGCATAGTGAGGATACCTTGGGCAACTGCCATACCGCGGAGATCTTCCGGTGAAGTCTCGATACGAACGAGTACAACTTTCTTTTTCTTTTCTGCCCAGGCTTCTGCATCATCCGCCTGGAATACGATCTGACCGGCAGCTGCACCCGGAGATGCAGGAAGACCCTTAGCCACAACTGTAGCCTTCTTGATATCAGACTTGTCAAAGACAGGGTGGAGGAGTTCATCGAGTTTCTGAGGCTCCATGCGTAAGAGAGCTGTTTTCTCATCGATCATGCCTTCACGCAAGAGATCCATCGCAATGCGAACCATAGCGGCTCCTGTACGTTTACCGTTGCGGGTTTGGAGCATCCAGAGTTTGCCATCCTGAATTGTGAACTCCATGTCCTGCATATCCTTATAGTAGTCTTCAAGCTTATGAGCTATCGCTATAAGTTGGGCTGCGCAATCAGGCATAGATTCTTGAAGAGAAGGATATTTCTCTTTTCTCACTTCTTCGGAGATGCCTTGAAGAGCTGCCCAACGGCGTGACCCTTCAATAGTGATTTGTTGAGGTGTGCGGATACCTGCTACTACATCTTCACCCTGTGCGTTGATGAGGTATTCTCCGTTAAAGATATTTTCTCCGGTGGCTGCGTCGCGACTGAAGGCTACTCCGGTGGCTGAGTTGTTGCCCATGTTTCCATAGACCATTGCTTGAACATTCACAGCTGTGCCCCATTCTTCGGGAATTTGATTCATTCGGCGATAAAGGATTGCACGTTCGTTCATCCAGCTATCAAAAACGGCACAGATTCCTCCCCAAAGTTGTTCCCATGCTGATTCAGGGAATTCTTTGCCAGTGTAATCAAGCACTGCAGCCTTGAATTCTTTTACAAGTTGTTTAAGGTCTTCTACGTCAAGCTCGTTGTCGAATTTCACACCTTTGGCTTCCTTCATTTTTTCAATGATAGCCTCAAAAGGATCGATGTCGGTTTTGCTTTTTGGCTTCATGCCGAGCACAACATCGCCATACATTTGCACGAAACGACGATAGCTATCCCAAGCGAAACGGGGATTACCGCTTTTTTCAGCCATGGTTGCAACAGTCGCATCGTTCATTCCAAGATTAAGCACAGTGTCCATCATGCCGGGCATAGAAGCGCGGGCTCCTGAACGAACAGAAACGAGAAGAGGATTGGATGGATCGTCGAAATTTTTGCCGGTCAATTTTTCCACGTGTTGGATGGCTTCTTTGACTTCAGGAGTAATTTCTTTTACGATCTTGTCTCTGCCCCATTGGGTATATTCGTTGCAGATTTCAGTAGTGATAGTGAAACCCGGAGGAACCGGCATGCCGAGCAGGTTCATTTCCGCGAGGTTAGCACCTTTACCTCCGAGAAGGTTTCTCATCGAGGCATTACCTTCGGCTTTACCATCGCCGAATGTGTAAATTGCTTTAGCCATTGGGAATATATTTGTTGAATTGTTTAGATAATGTTTTTCAATGGAAGGAGACGTTATTAGGCCTCCGTTGCAAAATTAAAGAAAAAATTGCGTTAAGAAATAAAAATTCTAGGATTAATTATTTCTTAATGCCGTCACGCTTGAGAAGGGCATCGATTGTTGCGTCTTTTCCGCGGAACTGACGATAGAGCTCAGAAGGGTCGACGGTGCCTCCGCTTTGAAGCATTTTTTTGAATCGTTTTGCCGGGGCAGGATTGAAGACACCCTCTTCAAGGAAAGCCGAAAATGCATCTGCATCCAACACTTCGGCCCATTTATATCCGTAATATCCTGCGGCATAACCTCCTGAGAAGATATGGGTGAAGGTAGGGGAAGTCATACAACCCTCTACCACATCAAAAACTCTTACCGGATCCTGAGCATTTTTCTCAAATTCATCCACAGAAACCGTGTCAGTTAAAGGGTTTTCGATAGTGTGGTAAGCCATGTCGAGGAATCCGAAACCGAGCTGTCTCATGCAAGCATAGGCCGCTCCGTATTGGTTGGCACTCACGAATTTTTCAATCAGTTCGCCGGGTATTTTTTCTCCTGTTTGATAATGTTTGGCAAAGCCGTCGAGAAACTCCTTTTCAGTCATGAAGTTTTCATTAAATTGAGAAAAAAGTTCCACGAAATCGTGATAGACATTAGTGCCGCTCAGAGAACCATAGGTGGCTTGGGATGAGAGACCATGTAGTGCATGTCCGAATTCATGAAGGAATGTTTCTACTTCATAAGGAGTCAGCAAAACCGCATCATCTCCTACAGGCTTAGAGAAATTTGTGACAATTGAAATTAAAGGAATCTTTCTGTTACCTTCATCATCCTTTGTCTCCGTTCGAAATTCCGTCATCCAGGCGCCCGGTGCCTTCCCGGGCCGATAATAAAAGTCAGCGTAAAGAAGTCCTAGAAGCGAGCCATCATCTTCATAAACTTCAAACACTTTTACATCCGGATGATAAACGGGCAATTGGTTGTTTTCTTTAAAGGTGTAACCATAGAGGCGACTTGCGAGACCTAAAACGCCGTCAATTGTATTGTTGAGTTCGAAATATGGTTTTAAGACTTCATCATTAAACTCATATCTGTCATGTTTTAGTTTATTTGCCCAATAACTGTAATCCCAGGGCATAAGCTGGAAATCAGCTCCTTCTGTCTGACGTGCAAAATCCTCAATTTCTTGAATCTCAATTTTCATAGGCTCCTGGTAACTTTCCCTCAATTGGTTGAGAAGGTTCATGACATTGTCTGGAGTGGAAGCCATTGTACCCTGCAATTGATATTCCGCAAAGTTATTTTTGCCCATTAATTGAGCTAATTCGAGTCGGGTGTTTGCTATGTCTTTTAGTACCTCAGTGTTATCATATTCTCCTTCCCGGTTTCTCGAACTGTAAATTTCATATAGCTGCTTTCTTTTCTCCCTGTTGTCGGCATATTTCATGAAGGGGGTATAAGAAGGGAAGAAAACAGTGAATAGATAAAGGTTTTCGTCATCGGCTTTACCCTCAGCCTCTAAAGCTTCCTTAGCTTCTGAACGTGCCGCAGCTTTGATATCGGCAGGCAGACCTGATGTCTCCTCTTCGGTGACCCAAAGTCGCCTCTCCGGATCTGACATTCCATTGGTAACGTTTTGACCGAATTTGACAGTAAGGTCTGAAAGTTTTTGATTTATTTTTCGAAATTGGTCGCGTTTTTCACCCTCGAGATTTGCACCGCTTTCCGCAAAACCTCGATAAGTTTCATCTATGAGCCGCAAAGCCTCCGGAGAAAGATCTTTGCGTTCGTTTTTTGAGTCGTAGACTTTTTTTATCCTGTTCCAGAGTTTTTGGTTAAGCAGGATGTCTGTGGAATGAAGCGAGAGTTCCGGAGTAACCTTTGCCACTGCATTCATTATGGCGGTGTCTCCGAGAGCTGATTCTAAATTGGAAAGAGTCAGGATAGCCCTGTTTAACACTTGCCCTGTCCTGTCGAAGGCTGCAATTGTGTTTTCGAATGTAGGTAGATCCGGATTATCAGTAATTGCTTGGATTTCTTCATTTTGTAATTTTATCCCTTGTAAGACGGCGTCCTCCATGTCGGCTACTGATATTTTATCGAAAGGAACTGCTCCATAGGGAAGAGAAGAATCTTTTAAAAGAGGGTTGTTGCCTTGAGCTTCGGCATCAGCCACTGCAGACAACAGGCAAAAACAAGCCAGGCTTTTCATAAGGATAGGTTTCATAATAGGTTTATTTTTAAGCGAAGATAATGAAAAATGGTGAAATTCAAATAAAATGGGTTAGAGCTTTATAGGCCATTGATCAATGAATGTTTATGATTTATTTCCTGAAATGGGATGACAGGATGAAAGTTTTTATTTAAATTTGCAAAAGATGCGTGATGTCGCAATTGAAATGAAATCCTTAAAATAGATAATCATGGCTACAAAACCCTTTCATTACCAAGAACCCTTTCCTCTAGGGCCCGACAAGACGGAATATAAACTTATCACCAAAGATTATGTCAAGACCGAAAACTGGAACGGACATGAAATGCTTGTTGTAGACCCGGAGGCTCTGACGGTTATTTCAAATGTGGCCAGCCATGATTGTTCATTCATGTTGCGGCGTGAACATAATGAGATGGTAGCCAAAATCTTAAAAGATCCTGAGGCATCTGAAAATGATAAATTCGTTGCTCTAACGATGTTAAGGAATGCAGAAGTGGCTTCCAAGGGGGTTTTACCTTTCTGTCAAGACACAGGCACCTCTATTTGCTCAGCTTATAAGGGACAACATGTATGGACCGGCTGTAATGATGAGGAAAAGATTTCCTTAGGTATTTATAAGACCTACACAGAGAATAATCTGAGATATTCTCAAAATGCTCCCCTGACAATGTACGACGAGGTTAACACGGGTTGTAACCTTCCGGCTCAAATTGAAATTCATGCCACAGAAGGTAATGAATATAAATTTCTATTCATAGCCAAAGGTGGAGGTTCGGCTAATAAAACATATTTATATCAGGAGACAAAGGCTATCTTGAATAAAAAAACTCTTGTGCCTTTTCTGATTGAGAAGATGAAATCTTTAGGCACAGCCGCATGTCCTCCCTATCATATTGCATTTGTGATTGGAGGAACTTCCGCCGAAGTTAATCTTGCCACAGTGAAGAAAGCCTCGGCTAAATATTATGACGAACTCCCCACGCAAGGAAATGAATACGGACAGGCGTTTAGAGATATTGAGTTGGAAAAAGAACTCCTTGAAGCTGCGCAGAATATCGGACTTGGAGCCCAATTCGGGGGTAAATATTTCGCCCACGATGTTAGAGTCATTCGTCTTCCACGCCATGGAGCCTCATGTCCGGTTGGAATGGGAGTCAGTTGTTCAGCCGACCGCAATGTGAAAGCTAAAATCAACAAAGAGGGTCTTTGGATTGAAAAACTTGATGAGTTCCCCGGTGAATTAATTCCGGTTGAACTGAGGAACCAGGGAGAAGGGGAAGTTGTTAAAATCGACCTCAACCGTCCTATGGAAGAAGTGCTCAAGGAATTAGATAAATATCCTGTGTCTACACGTCTCTCGTTGAATGGCACCATAATTGTGGGCCGAGACATTGCCCATGCCAAGATTAAAGAATTACTGGATGCGGGACAACCAATGCCGCAATATCTTAAAGATCATCCTATATATTATGCCGGACCGGCAAAAAAACCCGAAGGTATGCCTTCCGGATCATTCGGGCCAACCACAGCAGGACGTATGGACCCATATGTCGACCAATTCCAGGCTGCCGGTGGTTCAATGGTTATGATTGCTAAGGGAAACCGTAGCCAACAAGTGACGGATGCTTGCAAGAAACACGGAGGATTCTATCTGGGTTCTATTGGTGGTCCTGCTGCTATCCTGGCTCAAGATTCTATCAAGAATGTTGAACTTCTTGAATATCCGGAACTTGGTATGGAAGCTATATGGAAAATCGATGTTGAGGATTTCCCGGCATTCATCCTTGTAGACAATAAAGGCAATGATTTCTTCAAACAAATCAAGCCTCGGTGCCCGATGGATATCTGCACAAAGTGACAGACTCAAAAAAATCGATATTAGAAAGAAATTTGATATAGCATTGTCATGAACAAGCAATTAATAAAGAGGGCGCTGATTTTAATCAGCGTCCTTTTGGTGTTAGGAAATGTCAATCCTATTGGAACCAAAGGAAGTGAGCCACAAACTTTTTCGATAGGGGATAAAGCGTTTGAAATTAATGGGGAGCCCTTCCTTATTAAGGCGGCCGAACTTCATTATCCCAGAATACCAAGAGAATATTGGGACCAACGCATCAAAATGTGTAAGGCCTTGGGAATGAACACTGTGTGTCTATATACATTTTGGAATGTTCATGAATCGCGCGAAGGTGAATTCGATTTTTCCGGACAAAGTGATATCGGAGCCTTTATTCGTTTATGTCACGATAATGGATTGTTCGTAATCCTGAGACCCGGTCCCTATGTTTGTGCTGAATGGGAAATGGGAGGTCTTCCTTGGTGGCTCCTGAAGAAGAATGAAATCCGACTGCGTGACAGTGATCCCTATTTTCTTGAAAGAGTGAAGATCTTTGAAAAAGAACTGGCAAAACAAGTTGCCGGACTAACTATAGAAAAAGGGGGCCCAATAATAATGATTCAGGTTGAAAATGAATATGGAGCTTATGGAGAAAACAAAAACTATGTAGCTATAATACGTGATTACCTAAGGGAACTTTATGGCCCCAACATTGTAATGTTCCAATGCGATTGGGCATCAAATTTCACATTGAACGGACTCGATGATTTGGTATGGACGATGAATTTCGGCACAGGAGCCGATGTAGATAGTCAGTTCGGCAAATTAAAAGCTCTGCGACCTAATAGTCCTTTAATGTGCTCAGAATTCTGGAGCGGATGGTTTGACAAATGGGGAGCTCCTCATGAGACACGTCCGGCTGATGATATGGTTAAAGGGATTGAAGAGATGTTGGAGAAAGGAATATCCTTTAGCCTATATATGACCCATGGAGGAACCAATTGGGGCCACTGGGCAGGTGCGAATTCTCCGGGTTATGCTCCAGATGTGACTTCCTACGACTATGATGCCCCTATAGACGAAAGCGGACATCCGACTCATAAATATTGGCTCCTCAGAGACGCACTTCAAAAATTCTCTAAAGATTCCCTTCCAAAATTGCCCGAACTTATTGAACCAATTAGATTAGATACGTTTAAACTGACAGAAATTGCCCCGTTCTGGGAAAATCTTACTCCTCAAATTTATTCTCCATATATAAAACCTATGGAAAGTTTCGACCAAGGTTATGGAAGCATAATGTATTCTACGAGGCTGCCAAAAATTGACCAGGAAACAACTCTTCACGTTGTTGAACCCCATGATTACGCTCAGGTTTTCGTCGATGGTGAATTCATCGGTAAACTCGACCGGCGGCTTGGAGAGAAGGAACTAATTTTGCCTAAAACCAACAGAGATACTCGTCTGGACATTTTGGTGGAAGCAATGGGCCGAATTAACTTCGGAGTTGCAATAAAAGACTTTAAGGGAATCACTCAAGACTCATATCTTTCCTTGAAGAGTTATGGCGCCGACATTATAGCACCATTCGATTATTGGGAAATAAGTCTATTTCCTGATGAGTTAGATTTCTATGAGGGAATGAATTTTCAGCCTTTAGATAACGTATCTTCCAACCAAGATCCCCGATACCCCCGGGGAGTTTATAAAGGAAGTTTCTTTGTAGAAAAACCCTCCGACACATTTTTAAATTTTGAAACATGGGGTAAAGGCCTTGTCTACGTCAATGGTCATGCATTGGGGCGCATCTGGAATATTGGGCCGCAACAGACTCTCTATATGCCCGGAGTTTGGCTCAACGAAGGTGAAAACGAGATTCTAATATTTGATATTGTGGGACCGGAATCTGCAATAGTTTGGGGTGAAAAAGCGCCTGTGATAGATAAATTGCAAGGAGAATCCGTTGCGATGACTTCTGATGGGAATTCTATTTTAGACCTTGGGAATCTTTCCCCCGTTTTTGGAGGGGCATTCTCACAAAAGGACGGATGGCAACGTCAGACATTTGAAAGGACCGAGAGCGGAAGATATCTTGTAATTGAAACTCTGAGTCCTTATACTCCGGGAGAATCCATAGCAATAGCTGAAATATATGCTTTGGATGATAAAGGACAACGTATCAGCCGGGAAAGGTGGAGAATCGCCTATGTTTCCAGTGAAGATAAAGAAACGGGCAACCACAATGCTGATAAAATTTATGATTTGCAGGAATCAACTTTTTGGCAAGCATCTCAACCCGACTACCCCCAGATAATCATTATTGATATGGGGAAAGAGGAGAAAGTGGGAGGAATAGAATATTTACCGAGAGTGGAAGTTTCTTCCCCGGGAGCAATCAAGGAATATAAGATTTACGTCAGCAATGACATATAGAAAAACGGTTGCTAAATAGTGTTTTAAAACAACTTTTTTGAGATGAATTAAGCCTCTAATGGAAATTTATTATTAATTTTGCAAATTAAATTATCCATATGAGCGACCGTCTATTTATATTTGACACGACTTTAAGAGATGGGGAACAGGTTCCCGGATGCCAATTAAACACAATAGAAAAAATAGAGATAGCTAAAGCCCTTGAAATGTTGGGCGTAGATGTCATAGAAGCAGGTTTCCCTGTTTCAAGCCCGGGGGATTTCAACTCAGTTGTTGAGATATCCAAAGCGGTGACTTGGCCTACAATCTGTGCGTTGACCCGGGCTGTGGAAAATGATATTAGAGTTGCCGCAGAGGCGCTTAAGTATGCCAAGCATAAAAGAATCCACACAGGCATAGGGACGTCTGACTATCATATCAGGCATAAATTCAATTCCACACGTGAAGAAATTCTCGAAAGGGCAATGGCTTGTGTGAAATATGCCAAATCCTTTGTAGAAGATGTGCAATTCTATGCCGAGGATGCCGGACGCACGGATAATGAATATCTTGCAAGGGTTGTTGAGGCGGTGATTGCAGCCGGGGCTACAGTTGTAAATATCCCGGACACAACCGGATATTGTCTTCCTTGGGACTTCGGAGAGAAGATAAGATACCTAATGGAAAACGTCAGGAATGTAGATAAGGCCACCATTGCAATCCATTGCCATAATGATTTGGGAATGGCCACTGCGAATACGATTTCTGCAATTAGAAACGGGGCCCGTCAAGCGGAAGTGACAATCAATGGTATCGGGGAAAGAGCGGGAAACACATCCTTGGAAGAGGTTGTCATGACATGTAAATGCCATAAGGAATTAGACATCGAAAGCAATATTAACACCCAGCGTATCTATTCTACAAGCCGCCTTGTTTCAAGTTTAATGAATATGCCGGTGCAAGCAAACAAAGCTCTTGTAGGTCGCAATGCATTCGCTCATTCTTCCGGAATCCATCAAGATGGAGTGTTAAAAAATCGGGAGAGTTACGAAATCATTGATCCCAAAGATGTGGGTATCGATGAGAATTCAATCTTGCTGACAGCTAGGAGTGGAAGAGCGGCATTGAAACACCGACTTCATATACTTGGAATCGACATCGATAAAGAGGCTCTTGACAAAGCCTATGAATCTTTCCTGCTTCTTGCTGACAGAAAGAAGGAAATTACAGACGACGATATCTTAATCATAGCAGGTAAGCATAAGGGAGCCAATCGTCGCTTGAAACTTGATTTCCTTCAGGTCACAAGTGGGGTAGGAGTCCATTCCGTAGCAAGTGTCGGGCTTGATATTGCCGGCGAAAAATTCGAAGCATGTGCCTCAGGCAACGGCCCCGTAGATGCCGCTATCACGGCTGTAAAGCAAATCATACATCGCCACATGGTTGTGAAGGAATTCTTAATCCAGGCTATGAACAAGGGAAGCAACGACGTGGGGAAAGTTCATATCACAGTTGAATATGATGGAGCCCACTATTACGGTTTTTCGGCAAATACCGATATTGTGGCTGCCAGTTGCGAAGCTTTTATAGATGCAATCAATAAATTTGTGAAATAATGGGGAAAACTTTATTTGACAAGGTATGGGATGCCCATGTGGTCAAAAAAATAGAGTCGGGTCCCGATCAATTGTATATCGATAGGCATTATTGCCATGAAGTGACAAGTCCACAGGCATTCGACTCGTTGAGAAAACGTGGGCTAAAAGTATTCCGACCCGACAAGACCTTTTGTTCTCCCGACCATAATATCCCAACCAAGGACCAACATCTGCCAATTAAGGATGAGTCAAGCCGGATTCCAGTAGAGACATTGACAATGAATGCCAAGGAATTCGGGCTCACTCTTTTTCCTCTTTGTGATCCTCGTAATGGGATAATTCACGTTATAGGACCGGAGCAAGGACTGACCCTTCCGGGAACGACAATCGTGTGTGGAGACAGCCACACATCTACCCATGGTGCTTTAGGAGCAATTGCCTTCGGAATCGGGACAAGCGAGATAGAGATGGTGCTTGCCTCCCAATGCGTGCTTCAGCCTAAGCCTAAGTCAATGCGCATCAAAATCAATGGTGAGCTCCAACCCGGTGTGACCTCGAAAGATATGGCTCTATATCTCATAAGTAAACTTGGAACTGGGGGAGCCACCGGTTATTTTGTGGAATTTGCCGGAGATGCCGTTAAGGGACTTAACCTGGAGCAACGTATGACGCTCTGCAACCTCTCAATAGAGATGGGAGCAAGAGGAGGTATGATTGCTCCTGATGAAACCACTTTTGAATATCTCAAAAATAAGCCTTACTCTCCCAAAGGAGAAGAATGGGACAAACATTTGAAATACTGGCGTTCCCTCCCCAGTGATGAAGATGCCAAATTCGATTGTGAAATTGAGTTTGACGCCAAAGACATTGAACCTCGGATCACTTTCGGAACAAATCCTGGTATGGGTATTGGAGTGACCCAAAAAATTCCGGCGAAACCGGGAAATCCCACTTCTGTGGTTTCCTATTTGAAAGCTTTGGATTATATGGGTTTTCAGGAGGCTCAAAGTCTTGAAGGGGTGCCTGTGGATTATGTTTTCTTGGGAAGTTGCACAAACGGACGTATTCAGGATTTCCGCGATTTTGCTTCAATTGTGAAGGGTAGACGGAAGGCAGAAGGTCTGACCGCTTGGTTAGTCCCTGGTTCTCGGAAAGTTTTACAACAAATTAAAGACGAGGGTCTCGACAAAGTCCTGGAAGAGGCCGGATTTGAAATCAGAGAACCTGGTTGCTCGGCCTGCCTGGCTATGAATGAAGATAAGGTGCCCTCAGGTAAACTCTGTGTATCCACCTCTAATAGAAATTTTGAGGGCAGACAAGGACCGGGAGCAAGGACAATTTTAGCAGGCCCTTTGCTTGCAGCAGCAACCGCAGTGACAGGAGTAATCACAGATCCTCGAAAATTCATTTAAAGATGGCAAGGAAATTCATAGTATTGAAATCAACGGCGGTGCCTCTCCCTATAGAGAATATAGACACTGATCAAATTATTCCGGCACGATTTCTGAAGGCTACTACAAAAGAGGGGTTCGGTCAAAACCTTTTCAGAGACTGGCGCTTCGATAAGGAGGGTAACCCCGTAAAAGGATTTGTATTGAATGATCCCGCATATCAAGGGGAAATTCTTGTGGCAGGGAAAAATTTCGGATGTGGTTCGAGCCGCGAACATGCTGCTTGGGCGATAGCCGATTATGGATTCAAAGCCGTTGTGTCAAGTTTTTTTGCTGATATCCACAAGAATAATGAATTAAATAATTTTGTGCTCCCGGTTGTAGTAAGTGAGGATTTTCTATCTGAATTATTCCAATCAATAAACGAGGACCCCACAACAGAGATTACCATTGACCTTCCTAACCAGCTAATAACAAATGAAGCTACCGGGAAGTCTCAAACTTTTGAGATCAATCCCTACAAGAAAGAATGTCTCATGGAAGGCCTTGACGATATCGAATATTTATTGAAAAATCGTAAGGAAATTGAAGATTTTGAGGAAAAAAGAAAACAAGAATGGAATTAAAGATAGCGGTTTTACCTGGTGACGGCATAGGTCCGGAAATATCTAAAGAGGGAGTTAAAGTATTGGAAAATGTGTCCCAACGTTTCGACCATAAATTTATTTTCAAATATGGAGATGTTGGGGCCGTGGCCATCGATAAATATGGCGATCCATTCCCGGAAGAGACCTTGAAACTTTGTGAAAAAAGTGACGCAGTTTTATTTTCTGCTGTTGGAGATCCGCGTTATGATAATAATCCTTCAGCGAAGGTGAGACCGGAACAAGGACTGTTAAAAATGCGCAAGTCACTTGATCTTTATGCCAATGTTCGTCCCATCGCTACATTTGAGGCTCTATTGTCAAAGAGCCCGTTGAAAGAAGAAGTTATAAGAGATGCTGATTTTGTCTGTATTCGGGAATTGACGGGGGGTATGTATTTTGGTGAAAAATATGAAAGTGACAACATGGCCTACGACACCAATATATATACTAGAAAAGAAATTGAAAGAATTTTGAAAATAGGATATAACTACGCAAGGAGGCGCAGAAAGCATCTCACAGTTGTCGATAAAGCCAACGTCTTGGCGTCAAGCCGTCTTTGGCGAAAAATAGCTCAAGAAATTGCTTCCGACTATCCCGATATAAAGACAGATTATATGTTTGTCGACAACGTCTCGATGCGTATTATACAGGACCCTAAATTTTTTGATGTGATGGTCACTGAAAATACTTTTGGGGATATCTTAACCGATGAGGCAAGTGTTATCACCGGCTCGATGGGTCTTCTTCCTTCAGCTTCTATAGGAGGGAAGACACCTTTATTTGAACCGGTGCATGGTTCATGGCCGGAAGCAGCAGGCAAAAATATTGCAAATCCAATAGCTCAAATTCTGTCGGCTGCAATGCTCTTAGAATATTTCGGTCTTGTCGAGGAAGGCAGACTCATTAGAAAGGGTGTTGAGCTTTCTTTGCAAAACCATATATCCACGCCTGATATCCAAAAAGAGGGTCTTAAAGCTTTCACTACAGAAGAAGTTGGAACTTATATTGCAAATGCAATTAAGCATTTAGAGCTTTGAGATTAAGGTTCTAAATTGAAAAGGTAGAAATTTATACTTTGGAAGTCTGAAGACCTGAGGAAATAAGTTTTAAATGGAGGCAAGAGATTAACTATGACAGATAAAAAAGAAACAGAATATAAGATTCCTTTGAGGAGCTCTGCTTCAACAGGGGGGCGCAGGATGGCTGGTGCTCGTGCATTATGGAGGGCCAATGGAATGAAGGAAGACCAAATTGGCAAGCCTATTATCGCTATAGTGAATTCCTTCACTCAATTTGTTCCCGGTCATACTCATCTTCATAATATAGGGCAGCTTATTAAGTCAGAAATAGAGAAAAAAGGCTATTTCGCAGCTGAGTTTAACACTATTGCAATCGACGATGGGATTGCAATGGGACATGATGGAATGCTGTATTCACTTCCATCGAGGGATTTGATTGCTGATAGTGTGGAATATATGATGAATGCCCATAAGGCCGACGCAATGATATGCATTTCCAATTGTGATAAGATCACGCCGGGCATGTTGATGGCTGCAATGAGACTAAATGTCCCGACCGTCTTTGTTTCAGGAGGTCCTATGGAAGCGGGAAACGTGGGCAACCGACAAGTTGACCTAATCGATATAATGATTGAGGCAGCCGATAAAAGTGTAGCCGACGATACAGTGAAAGAGCTTGAACAAAAAGGGTGTCCCACTTGTGGCTGTTGCTCCGGAATGTTCACAGCAAATTCTATGAATGCACTAACCGAGGCTCTGGGTCTTTCTCTTCCAGGTAACGGAACAATCTTGGCAAGTCATAAGCAACGACTTGAACTCTTCAAAAAAGGGGCAAGGCAAATTGTCGAAAACACAAAAAAATATTATGAGGAAGGTGACGCCAGTGTATTGCCACGAAGCATAGCAACTCGAGAGGCCATGATTAATGCAATGGCGCTTGATATTTCAATGGGAGGGTCAACTAACACCGTGCTCCATCTTTTGGCTGTGGCCAATGAGGCTGGAGTAGATTTCACTCTTGACGATATCGACCAACTTTCTAGAAAAACGCCTGTTTTATGTAAAGTGGCTCCTAATTCCCATTGGCATATACAAGATGTAAATCGAGCCGGTGGCATTATCTCCATCCTTCAAGGCCTCGCTGAAAAAGACCTCTTGGATTTATCGGTGCAACGTGTAGACGGATTAACTCTCGGAGAAGCTATAAAAAAATATGGGAAAAGTATTGAGGGTTTTTCCGAGGAGGCAAAAGAAATTTGGAGTTGCGCGCCGGGAGGAAAAATAGATAATCACGCCGGGAGTCAAGAAAAGAGATATGAATGTCTTGACACTGACCGTGAGAAAGGTTGTATTCGTGACTATGAACATGCATATCTAAAAGATGGAGGTCTTGCTGTCTTAAAAGGGAATATCGCCCCTGATGGGTGTGTTGTAAAGACGGCTGGAGTCGATGAAAAAATCCTTAAATTTTCCGGTCCCGCTAAAGTTTTCCAATCGCAGGAACAGGCTGTGGATGGTATTCTGGGAGGCAAAGTTGTTGCCGGGGATGTAGTTGTCATTACTCATGAGGGTCCTAAAGGAGGTCCCGGTATGCAAGAAATGCTCTATCCGACAAGTTACATTAAATCCCGTCATCTGGGTAAAGAATGTGCATTGATCACTGACGGACGCTTTTCAGGAGGGACTTCCGGTTTATCCATTGGACACATATCTCCGGAAGCTGCCGATGGCGGTCCAATTGGTCTTGTCAGAGACGGTGATATTATTGAAATCGATATTCCTTCCCGAACTATCAATGCCAATATTTCCGATGAAGAATTTTCAAGGAGGAGAGAGGCCGAACTCAAGAAGGGTAAAGCGGCGTTCACGCCTGAAAAAAGAGACAGGCCCATCAGCAATGCCCTGAAAGCCTACGCCTCAATGGTTACTTCGGCAGATAAAGGAGGCGTGAGAAAACCTCTTTAAAGATAAAACTCGCTAAATTAAGAAATGGAAGAACAAATAACCGGAGGTGAGGCCCTTATCCGAAGCCTCGAGTTGGAAGGAGTTGATTATATATTTGGATATCCCGGGGGCACAATAATGCCGCTGTATGACCGATTGTATGACCATAGGGAAAACCTTCGACATATATTGACTCGCCATGAACAGGGAGCCATACACGCTGCCGAGGGTTACGCGAGGGCTACAGGAAAAACAGGAGTAGTAGTCGCTACTTCCGGACCTGGCGCCACTAATCTTGTCACTGGTATCGCTGATGCCCGGATGGATTCGACTCCCCTAGTGGTCATTGCAGGACAGGTCGGAACCAATGTGTTAGGTAATGATGCCTTTCAAGAAACAGACTTCATCGATGTGACTAACCCAATATCTAAATGGGGATATCAGGTAAGAAGCGCGCGTGAGCTGCCGGATGTAATTGCTCGGGCTTTTTTCATAGCTAATTCCGGAAGACCCGGTCCCGTCATAATTGATCTTCCACGAAATGTCCAAGTCGAACTTATGGAATGGAAGGGCTACAAAAAATGTCGCTTTATTCGCACATATGAAAATCGCCCTCCCATTGACTTGGATCAAATAGATATTGCAGCAAAATTGCTCAATGAAGCTGAAAGGCCGCTGATACTTGCGGGACATGGGCTCACTATTTCCGGGGCTGAAAGAGAATTAGGGGAAATGGCTTTAAAAGGCGACATACCTGTGGCCACCACATTACATGGTCTCTCGGCTCTTTCTATGGACCATCCTATGCATAAAGGCATGATCGGCATGCATGGCAACATCGCTCCAAATGTAGCTACAAACAAGGCGGATGTCATTTTCGCAATAGGTTTGAGATTCGATGACCGAGTTGTCAGTAAAACCGATAAGTATGCACCTCAAGCTAAAATTATTCATGTGGATATAGACGCTTCGGAAATAGGTAGGCAGGTGAATCCTCATTTGACTATTCATGCCGACGCTAAAGATGCCCTTCTGGCAATTCTACCCAAAATAAAAACGCAAAAACGAACTGAATGGATAGAATTCTTCACAAAACTTGAGCAATTTGAAAGTGAACGGATTTATAGACAACAAAGATCTAAATCAGGTAAGGGAAAAGCTATGAAGATGGCTGAAGTGGTTGCTCTAGTTTCTGAAAAATCCGAGGCCGATTCAATTTTGGTGACAGATGTGGGACAAAATCAAATGTCTTCAGTGAGAAATTTCAAACTCAGGTCCCCAAGGAGTGTCATAACGTCGGGAGGGCTGGGTACTATGGGATATGGAATTCCTGCAGCAATCGGAGCAAAATTCGGTTGTCCCAACCGCCCCGTGTGTCTGTTTTGTGGTGACGGAGGTTTCCAGATGACTGAACAGGAATTGGGCACAATCATGGAGCACAATCTGAATATCAAAATTGTAATTCTAAATAACAACTATTTGGGCAATGTCAGACAATGGCAGAAGATGTTCTATCAAGGTCGATTTTCTCAAACTCCTATGATGAATCCTGATTTCAAGATGTTGGCAAAAGCTTATGGATTAAGGGCGGAAGACGTTTCCGATTCTGACGAACTTAATGATGCCATAGAGAGAATGCTGACATCCGACTCCAGCTACATTTTGAATGTCAATATTGATCCGGAAGATATGGTTTTCCCGATGATTTGCCCCGGAGATCCTATCGACAGAATATTGCTCAATGAGACTGAGACGCTCGACCTGAATATTGTGGAACTTTGATTATCGAAAGATGAAAGAAATAAAACCTTACACCCTTGCAGTATTTTCAGAAAACACGGTCGGTATCCTCAATCTGATTTCGATTGTTTATACACGAAGGAGCATAAATGTGGAGAGCATTTCAGCAAGCCCTACAGCTATCCCGGGAATATATAAAACAACGGTTTTTTCTTATAGCGACCGAGAAACAATGGAGAAAGTCTTGGCTCAGATAGAAAAAGCCATCTATGTTGTAAAGGCTTATATGTTTACCGAGGATGAAATCGTTCACCAGGAGGTGGCCCTTTATAAGGTTCCGACTGAAAAATTGATGGATGAACCTGAACTGGAGAACATCATTCGACATCATAATGCCAGGATTCTGGAAATAACCCATGTTTATACAGTGATTGAGAAGACTGGTCACACAGATGAGACCGAGGCTTTATTCCAAGAATTAAAGAAATACGACATACGACAGTTTGTAAGGTCAGGGAGAGTATGTGTAACAAAAGACCCTATTGAACACGTATCCGTATTTTTAGAGCATAGAGACAGACAACTGCGTGAAATCGAAAAGGAAGAAGAAAGGGAATAAAAGAAAACTGGAAATAAATAATTTAAAATAGAAATATATGGCAAAGATGAATTTTGGCGGAGTAGAGGAAACCGTCATTACACGCGAGGAATTTCCATTGGAGAAAGCTCGCGAGATCCTAAAAGACGAGACAATAGCCGTCATTGGCTATGGAGTTCAGGGTCCGGGCCAGAGTCTTAATCTAAGAGACAATGGCTTCAATGTGATAGTAGGTCAGAGAGAGGGCAAGACCTATGATAAGGCCGTGAATGATGGATGGGTTCCCGGGGAGACTCTCTTTAGCATTGAAGAAGCTGCAAAACGTGGCACAATTATAATGTGCCTGCTTTCCGATGCTGCTGTTATTTCCGTTTGGCCCACTCTCAAACAGTATCTCAGAGCTGGCAAAGCCCTCTATTTCTCTCATGGTTTTGCAATTACTTGGAACGATCGTTCCGGAGTTGTCCCCCCAAAGGACATAGACGTTATAATGGTTGCTCCAAAAGGATCGGGCACCTCTTTGCGCACCATGTTTTTAGAGGGGAGAGGACTTAATTCTTCTTTTGCCATCTATCAAGATTATACCGGGAGAGCTTTGGAAAGGACAATTGCTTTAGGAATTGGCATTGGTTCGGGTTATCTTTTTGAGACCACATTCCAAAGGGAAGCAATCAGCGATTTGACGGGAGAACGTGGCTCATTGATGGGTGCCATCCAGGGCCTTCTTTTAGCTCAATACGAAGTGCTTCGTGAGAATGGCCATACACCTTCCGAGGCCTTTAATGAGACAGTGGAGGAATTGACTCAATCCTTGATGCCTCTATTTGCCAAAAAAGGAATGGACTGGATGTATGCCAATTGTTCCACCACCGCACAAAGAGGGGCATTAGATTGGATGGGACCCTTCCACGATGCAATCAAACCTGTGATGAAAGATCTCTACGAGAGTGTTAAGAAAGGAGAGGAGGCTCAACGGTCAATCGACTCGAATTCTCAGCCCGATTATAGGGAAAAACTTGAAAAGGAACTGAAAGAACTTCGAGAAAGTGAAATGTGGAGAGCTGCCGAGACAGTGCGTAGACTGCGTCCCGAAGGTGTCTGAAACGAGATTCTTGATATCTTAAAAGATTCCTAAACTTAAGATTTAAACTTCAGCTTAACTTACCCTCTCTAATTCTTAGAGGGGGTGAGTTTTTTTTATTAATTTTGCATATTGATAAAACAAAACAAATCCCACCTAAATAAAAAAGAAAGATGGTTATACAACGCTGGCAGACAGTCTTGCTCTTTGTTGCGGCTGCCGTGATGGCCTGTTTCACATTTTTACCCATTGCAGAAGTAGTTACTCCCGACTACACCTTCTCATTCAATGCCCTAGGATTTTATCAGGAGGGAATTCCAACAAACGGGGAGACTCCGATTGTGGTTCATACTTGGTATTTTTTCATGCTTTCGATCACAACTATTGTGCTTCTACTCGTAGATATATTTCTCTACAGAAATCTTAGGTTACAGCAAAGAGTGTGTATGGTAGCATTGCTTTTCATTGTGGCCGATGCTTGTGTATGTGGATTGTTGGGATTTTGGTCGTTTCGCCTTGATGAAGGGCATATATGGTGGAAAACATCAATTATTTGTCCTCTGATAGCCATATTGGCAACAATATTCGCTTATTATCGCATGGCCCAAGATTACTCCTTGTTAAAAGCTGCCGATAGACTTCGCTAAACGTGAAAGGGTAACTTAGCTTATTAAAACTATGCCTTTTTCAGGATAGTTAATTTATAATTTGAAAACAACAATATAGAATAGACATAATTTCTAACATGGCAAAAGAACTGAAAGACCTTACGAAAAGAAGTGAGGATTATTCCAAATGGTATAATGAATTGGTAGTAAAAGCTGACCTGGCTGAACAGAGTGCTGTGAGGGGATGTATGGTCATAAAACCCTATGGGTATGCTATATGGGAAAAAATGCAACGCACTCTCGACGATATGTTTAAGGCAACAGGTGTGCAAAATGCCTATTTCCCTCTGTTAATACCAAAATCTTATCTTTGCCGTGAGGCTGAGCATGTGGAAGGATTTGCTAAAGAGTGTGCTGTCGTGACTCATTATCGTCTGAAAAATTCTCCAGACGGTTCAGGTGTGATAGTCGATCCGGAAGCCCGCTTGGAGGAAGAATATATTGTCAGGCCTACATCGGAAACTATCATCTGGGGAACCTATAAAAATTGGATCCATAGTTATCGCGACCTTCCCTTGCTGATAAATCAATGGGCCAATGTGATGCGTTGGGAGATGCGTACTCGCATGTTTCTACGCACCTCGGAATTCCTATGGCAAGAGGGCCATTGCGCTCATGAAACAGCTGAAGAGTCGGAGAAGCGCACAGTTGAGATGATCAATATCTATGCGGATTTCGCTGAAAAATACATGGCCATGCCTGTAATTAAAGGTGTGAAAAGTGAAAACGAACGATTTGCAGGGGCAGTAAACACTTACACAATCGAAGCCATGATGCAAGATGGGAAAGCCCTTCAGAGTGGCACTTCCCATAACCTGGGACAGAATTTTGCCAAGGCCTTCGATGTCACTTTCATTAATAAAGAAAATAAGCCTGAATATGTGTGGGCAAACTCTTGGGGAGTTTCAACTCGATTGATGGGTGCTCTTATCATGACACATTCAGATGATAATGGGCTCGTTCTGCCTCCAAAACTTGCCCCAATCCAAGTCGTGATAGTTCCGATTTACAAGAGCCAGGAACAAAAGGATCAGATATCAAAGGCTGTGGAGCCCATAGTTAAAGATCTGAGAAAGGCCGGAGTCAGTGTAAAATATGACGACGCCGACAATCGAAGGCCAGGTTTTAAATTTGCCGACTATGAATTAAAGGGAGTTCCTGTCAGACTGGCTCTCGGTGCTCGAGATCTTGAAAATGGCACTGTAGAAATCATGAGAAGAGACACCCTTGAAAAAGAGACTGTTCCCTTGGAAGGAATCGTAGAAAGAATTGATCGAGAGCTTGAATCTATTCAAGATTCTTTGTATGCAAAAGCTTTGAAACTGCGTGAAGAAAATACCTTTAAAGTTGATTCCTACGATGAGTTTAAGGAGAAAATCGAGAAGGGTGGTTTCTTTTTGGTTCATTGGGATGGCTCTTCCGAAACTGAAGAGAAAATCAAAGAGGAGACGAAGGCCACAATCCGCTGCATACCATTAGATAGCGAAGAAGAAGAGGGTATCTGTATGGTTACAGGTAAACCATCTAAACGCAGGGTAGTAGTAGCCAGAGCCTATTGATTGACTATCTTAAAATGAGTCCTGTTAATAAAACTGTGTCATTAAAATTATGATATAAAAATGATAAAGAGGCTGATTTTCTGTTCTTTTTTGGTTATTTTTATGACCGAAGTTTCCAAGGGTCAACTCTCCATCAATGATTATTGCGATATAAGCCTTGCCACTCCTAAAGGTATTAAGGATCTTACTCCCCTGGCTGATGGAGAATCCTTTGCGGCCATTAGTGACGATGGAACCAGAATTGAAAAATTCAGTTATAAAACCGGGAAAAAGACCGGTGAAATTTTTAGTCTATCCGGTGTCAAGGGAGATGTGAAGATAGATGGGTTTGAAGGATATAAAATCAGCGATAATGGTAAGAAAATCCTTCTTTGGACTAACAGTGAGAAAATCTATCGTTACAGTTTTCGAGCAGAATATTACGTCTACGACACTTTCCGTCAAACTTTAGCCAGGGTTAGTGATAAGGGACTGCAAAGAGGAGCCACTATTTCTCATGATGGACGTTACGTCGCCTATGAAAGAGACAATAATATCTGGATTTCAAATCTTGATTATAAAACAGATATTGCAATCACTACAGATGGAGAACTAGGTAAAATTATCAATGGCATACCTGATTGGAGCTACGAAGAAGAATTTGACATGCTGACAGCAATGAGATGGAGCTATGACGACTCAATGCTTGCCTACATCAAATTTAACGAAAAAGATGTGCCACAGTATAGTTTCTCTCAATACCTGGGTTATTGCGATGCTGATCCTCTCCAAGATCTTTATCCGTCCACTTTTTCATATAAATACATGTTGCCGGGTTTCAAGAATTCGGAAGTGAGCGTTCATGTTTATAATCTCGACAACCGTACCACTAAAAAGATGGATCTTCCTGTTTCTGACGATGACTATATCCCTTCGATAGAATTTGCCGAGGAAGAGTCACGTTTGATGGTGATGGTCTTAAACCGGGATCAAAATCTTTTAAAGCTCTTTAATGTCAATCCTGCTTCAACTGTAGCGCGTCTTTTATTGTCTGAAGAGAGTTCAACTTGGATTAGCCCGGATGTCTATCGCCTGACCAGCTATAATTCTTCTGAAATTGTATTTTGCAGCGAGAAATCCGGATATAAACATCTCTACCTATACGACTATAAGGGAAATCTGAAGCGCACCCTTACTAAGGGGGAATTTAATGTCACCAGGTATTACGGCTGCGATAAAAGAGGCATCCACTACATGCAAACCACTTCCTTGGGCCCGATTTATAGAAGTGTTGTGAGTGTCGATCCAAAAGGAACGTTAAAAATCCTAACAGGCGACACTGGAACCTCATCTGCGGCATTTAATAGCGACTTAACATATTTTGTCAAGACCTTTAGTTCCTCTTCTATACCCACTCAATACACTATTTGCAATTCGACAGGAAGCAAACTTTGTGACCTTGAACTGAATCAAGCATACGCCCTTAAATTTAAGGATGCTCCCAAAATGGAATTTCTGAAGGTTAAGAATTCTGAAGGTCAGGAGATGAATGCCTTTATTATCAAACCAAAAGATTTTGATTCCAACAAAAAATATCCCTTGCTTATGTATCAATACAATGGTCCTGAATCTCAGGAGGTTCTCGACCGTTGGCGCATGGAGGGGATCTTTTATCTAGCTTCTCAAGGTTACGTAGTGGCATGTGTCGACGGTCGGGGCACCGGTAATCGTAATGCCGAATGGACAAAATGCGTTTATCTCGACTTGGGCCATTTGGAGACTTTAGACCAACTCAGTGGCATCGAATATTTTGCCCAACAAAGTTACATAGACAAAAACCGTGTTGGTTGTTTCGGTTGGAGCTACGGTGGATATATGACCCTCATGGAAATGGGTCATGAAAAATCACCCATAAAAGCGGGAGTAGCAATGGCTGCGGTTGCCGACTGGAGATTTTATGATGGAGTCTATACAGAACGATTTATGCGGACTCCCTCAGTTAATGCTAAAGGCTATCAAGCATCTTCAGCATTGAATCTCACAAATAATGTTGATGGAAATCTTTTATTACTTACCGGAACCGACGATGACAACGTCCACATGTATAATACGCTTAAATATGCATCCAAATTATCTTCGGAAGGAAAGATTTGTGATATGATGGTTTATGCCGGCTTCGAGCACAGCCTGAGAATGTGTGATGCAAGAGTTCAGCTTTTCCGTAAAATATCATGTTTTCTTAAGGAGAATCTTTAAGTCCAAAGCTTTCTAATTAAACTTTTATAATTTTAGAATGTTAATATTTCGGGAGAAGTTTGCTTCCCCGAGGTCTTAATTTTAAGCGACGTTCTAAAATGTTCCCTAAAATGGGAAAAGTCTAAAGGTATAAAAAGGAAAAAGAGTGAGAGATTTAGGAAAAATAAACAGCAGACAAGTCTATGGCCTTTGGAAAAATCTGACGGTCTGTCTCATTGCAGTTGTGGCTGTATTGGTTTTTTCCAAGATTTTACCCTACTATCTGTCGCCAGTAGTCGCACTTTTAGTAGCCTCCGGCCTTTATATGTATATCTATAACGAGAGGCTAAACACTATTCGAAAATGCATCATCCCTTCAATCGCGGTTCTTTATGGTATCGTCTGTTACGCATTCTTGACCATAATTCTTAATTTGATGCATGTATGGGGACTTTTTACAATGCCTCATGAATTTGTCTTTTTCACGGATCCTTTCATTCCCGCATTGATATTAAATCCGGTCAGCTGTGTAATTTTGATTATAGTCTATTTTGAGCGGAAACACATGAAACCTTGCATTGATTGCAGGTCTCGTCTTAGTCTTGGAGGCCAGAGAGGTGCCGGTGGTTTGCTAAATTTCGAGTCTCATCTCCAGTTGAAAAATTTCATCTTCATGTCGGCATTTCTCTCGCTGGCAGTATGGTGTTATTATCAATTCTCTTATATCAACGTAAATATAAATGGCCGAGACACCTATATATTCACATGGTTAACCGTGATTGGTGTCTTCCTCGATTGGCTTTATTTTTCATGGCGTTATTATAATCTTTATCTAGATCTCAAGGAAAACAATGAACTGATCACTCCGAGCGAACTAAGAGACATGACTGCCAAAACCTATATAAGATATTATGTTGTTTGTGGCAATAACCTATATCTCACCCAGCATGCCTACGATCCCAATTCCGGAAGTTCTGAAGTGGTCGACACTCCCTTCTTCACCAAGCAAACAATGAACGGGGCTTTCGGAGAAGACGTTAAACGCCTTATCGAGAGAATGACCGGCATTGAAGGGGGAGAACTCAAATTTTTTTATGGCAGAAAAAGTCCCGATGATGACAAACATAGTCTCTTGAGATATTTTTATTTTCTAGATGGGGAAATAACAGATTATCCCGAATTGGCCCAAGAGGGGGAATGGGTTTCATTTGACAAAGTGAAGTTCCTATATTCCAATATGCCTAACGGAATGGCAGAGTTAGCGGTCTTTGATATTACCAGACTAGCCACAATAATGCTGACGGAGAAAATTTTTGACGAGGAGGGTTTTAGAAAATCTGGTATCAAATCTTATAGTCCCACCTTCAATCTCCATGAAGTCCGGAAATCCAAAATTGATTTCCAAGATGACAAATGGATCCAAATTTCACTATTCAATTCAGACACTCCCTTCTTTAAATTGAAGAAATGGTGGAGAAACCGCAACAGAAGAATAAACAAACTAAATTGAAAAAAGAGGGCAGAATTGTCACGATTCTTGGACCGACGGCTTGCGGAAAGACCCGACGGGCCGTGACATTGGCAAAAGCTTTAGATGGAGAAATAATAAGCGCCGATTCCAGACAGGTTTATAGAGAAATGAACCTCGGCACCGGGAAAGACCTCGAAGAATATGATGATGTCAGATATCATTTGATAGATATTTGTGAGGCCGGGAATAAATATAATCTCCACAACTATCTCAGAGACTTCCATAATGCCTTGGAAAATATAATACAGAGGGGAAAAAGGCCTATCATTTGCGGAGGTTCCGGAATGTATCTTGAGAATGCATTGAGCGGAATAAGGTTACCGGAAGTAGAACCGAATTTAGAGTTAAGGCATCGTCTGTCAAATTTTTCTCTTGAGGAACTAACGCAAATATTAAAAGGTTATAAGACCCTCCACAACACTACCGACATCGACACTCCAAAACGTGCAATACGAGCAATAGAAATTGAGGAATACTACCAAGTTCATCCCGAAGAAGCCTTATTATCCAATCGCAAAAATGCAGCTCCCCTTGATTCATTAATTATTGGCCTTGATATCCCTTTGGAGCAAAGACGTGAAAAAATATCTCGCCGTCTTGAAAAGCGTCTTGAAGAGGGAATGGTGGAAGAAGTTGAAAATCTGTTATCAAGTGGAATAAATCCTGAAGATCTCATCTATTATGGTTTGGAATTCAAATACCTGACTCTTTATGTGATTGGCGAATTGTCTTTTGATGAGATGAGAAAAAAGCTTGAGATCGCTATACATCAATTCGCAAAACGTCAGATGACATGGTTTAGGGGAATGGAACGAAGAGGTTTTAAAATCCACTGGCTCCCGTTTGATCTATCTGAAGAAGATTTCTTAAAGAGAGTCTTGAATCTCCTTTATATCAATTGATTTTAAGTAACTGAAGTTGTAGATCGAGGATTGGATTTCATCGATTGGGACTGATTATCCTTTCTCCCATGTCTTTTGCCATATTACTCCTTACACGGATAATATCCCCGATTCTTTTATGGAGTTCTGCGGCTTTTTCAGTGTTATTACTATCAATTTGTTTGAGTTCATCCATCAGTTGCTTGAGTTGTAGATCAATAATGCCATTCTTCAATACATTCAAAGATTTAACAATCAAGTTGATTACCTTGTCCTCGTTATTGGTGTTTTCGATATTCTTTGTAAAAATAGAGCTCAGCTGATGTTTTTCTGCCAACGCCCTGTTGGTATGTTTTCTTAAAATCGGATCTGAATGGCTTCCGAAATGATTCAGAATATAATTTTTTGCAAAATTCTCCTTTTCTTGAGACTCCAGAACCTCAAGCTTAGATTCCAACTTTTTTTCTTCCCGTTTAATATCTGTAATCGATAGATTTCTTTGGCCTATTTGTGCGTATCCCTCGTTGCGTTTCTGTTCTATTTTCCTCCGAATGCTTCCTTCTTGTTCTTTTAAATCCTTTTTAAACTGATCCACCATTTCCTGCAGTTGAGAAAAAACATGGAGATATTCAGGATGCGTAAAAGTTATTCCATCTATTTCAAGTTCGGCAGCTATATATTCAATTACTGTCACAAGCTCTTCTTCATTTCCTGCCTCATCGCTTGGCCAAAGACCCACGAGTCCGAATCTAAGACAATTGTCAAGAAGTTCTTGTTCGAGAGGATGAAGCGGGGAATTAACTAGACTATTGTCCTCCTTTTTCATTTCCGGATTTTCTTCCTTAGAAACTGAAGAAATTTTAATTTCCTCTGTCTCGCTGGTTGAAGGTGGCAAAGAGGCTATGTTTCGTTTTGTTTTTTCCTGCTCCACGATTCTTACTCTTGCTTTGGCAACATCCGAATTCAGTGAAGCCTCTTTAATCTCAAGAAGTTGACTACATTCCTGAATATAAATTTCCCTTTTGATCTTATCAGGGATATGAGCGATACTTTCAACGATACTCCTTACTACCATCCATCGTTTCTGTGGATCATTTTGGACATCGTCAAGCAATATTTTTATTTTAAACCGAATAATATCTATCTCATTCTTCTTGAGATATTCTCGCAATTCTTCCGGTGTGAGTTTCGCCGCCAGTGAGTCAGGATCGTCACCCTCAGGTAGTGGCACTGCCTTTACGTTAAGATTATGGGCAAGAAGCATATCTATACCCCTAAGGGAAGCTTTGATGCCTGCCGAATCCCCGTCATATATCAATACAACATTATCAGTAAACCGATGTATCAAAGCAATCTGACCGTCGGTCAAGGAAGTTCCCGAAGAGGCTACAACATTTTTCACCCCCGATTGCCACATCCCTATAACATCAAGATAGCCCTCTACAAGATAAACCTTGTTTTCCTTGACCATGTCTCCCTTGGCCTGATAGATGCCATAAAGTTCTCTACTCTTTGAATAAACTTCCGACTCCGGAGAATTAATATATTTTGCAGGACCTCCCTTAAGGTCTCTACCTCCGAAGGCAATGGTTTTTCCTGCCGTATTAATAACCGGGAAAATCACTCTGCCTCGAAAACGGTCATAGTTCGCGCCTGTTTGGCTTGTACCTGTGAGGCCTGTAGCTTTTAAAATATCAAGTGAAAAACCCTTCCTCAAGGCCGCTTCCGTGAAATCGGACCCTTTGTCGATTGCATATCCCAGATAGAAAGCTTTAATCGCTTCAGGAGTCACTTTCCTCCCATAGATGTAAGTTAGCCCCACATCCTTTCCTTCCTCTTTGTTGTGGAGGTTGTCTATAAAATAGTTCCTGGCCCATTCATTGGCCACAAGCATTCCCTCTCTCCGTGTCTGGGCCTCTTTTTCTTCATTTGTGAGTTCTCGCTCTCTCACTTCTATACCATATTTTTTTGCAAGGTGAAGAAGAGCTTCATGATACGAAACCCCCTCCTTTTCCATTATGAAATTGATGGGGCTCCCTCCCTTATGGCATGAAAAGCAATAACAGAAATTCCGGCCTTTATTCACAGAAAATGAGGGCGTTCTTTCATTATGGAAAGGACACAGCCCCATATAGTTAGCCCCTCGTCTGACCAGATGCACATAATCGCTCACAACATCGACAATGTCGGCTGCGTCTTTGATTTTCTGGACAATTACAGGGTCTATCATATAATTTTAATTGTGGCCAATGTTGACTTGATTTTGTTTTCCAGATGAGGGTTCACGGCCACGAGCGGTAGTCTTAAGATGTTTTCTATTAGGCCCCAAGCAGAAAGCATTGCTTTGATTCCAGCCGGGTTTCCTTCTTCAAAGAGTTGACCCATAAGCGGGTTAAGGAAATAATTCATTCTTTCTGCCTCGGAATAGTTTGACTTCAAGCAATTGTCAACAATTATTTTCATTTTATCCGGCAATACATTTGCAAGGACAGATATAACTCCAGAAGCCCCTTTTTTCATTAAAGAAACTGTGTCTGGATCATTGCCTGAAATAAGGTGGAAATCATCACGGCATCCCTTCATAATTTCTTCACATTGGATATGATTTCCCGATGCTTCTTTTATCCCGATTATATTTGAACATGCAGCTGAGAGACGCAATGTGGTGTTGGCTGTCATATTGACTCCTGTACGTCCGGGCACGTTATAAAGAATAATCGGCAGGGGAGAGGTTTCGGCAATATACATAAAATGCCGGTAGAGACCCTCTTGTGTGGGCTTATTGTAATAAGGTGTCACCGAAAGTATAGCTGAATAGCCGCTCAGGTCACGATTTCTGATATCATCTGCTACTGCTTTCGTGTTATTGCCTCCTATTCCGACAATCAGTGGTATTCTCCCTTGCGCCTTCTCTACAATAAAACGTGTAATCTTCTCCTTCTCTTCCAAACTTAGAGTAGGAGTTTCGGCAGTTGTGCCTAAGGCCACAAGATAATCACATCCTCCATTGATAGTCCTCTCGACTATTCTCTCTAAGGCTTCATAATCTATTGATTTATCCTGTCGAAAGGGGGTCACTAATGCCACTCCCAACCCCTTTAAGAAATCATGGGCCATGATCAATAACTTTTTGCAAATTTAATGAAAATCTTCTACTTGCCGATGATTATTCCCGGAAGCCTTAATCGATGGATTTTTAATAGCGATTTCTCTTAATTTTTTGGCCATGGGAAGCCATGGGGATTCACAGTCAGTCCCATCTTATGGTCGTCAAACCTTAATCTGAGAAAGTCTAATAGCTTCTTTCTGTCTTTTTCCGACATGACGTAAGGAGAACGGATAAAGACCATACTGATGGTGTCGGGATGTAGGCTATCTACCGATGTGACCACCATTTGAGAAAGAGCCATATCCTTAACTCCCGGAAATAGCACTTTTATTTCAGGAGCTATCTCCAAGGATTGGTCATTGAATCGATTTTGGAATCTTATAACGTCTTTGAGCGAATCTATGACGCTTTGACGTTGCAAGAGTTCATTTTGGGCCATTGCATAGAATTCAGCGAAATTCTTTTCTGGTGATGAGGTTTCGGTTGTTAAGGCTCCTACAGAAAATCCCTGTTTTATTTGCAATATCGTTCCTCCTAATCCCACGCTGTCCAATTTATTCATCATCGCAAGTTGAAGGGAGTCTTTGGGAAGGGCCGTACCGATGAGAGTCACGTCTATATATCTTTTGCCTCCGCTAATATATTCTTTGTGGCTCAAGACTTGTGTGTTGGGGAAGATCATTTGTTGCTCCACAAAGGCTTGAGCCTTTGCAAGGAATATATTTTTTCTAATCATCTGATAGGTGAGGAAACAGCTAACGCCCACTGTGCAGAATACCACTATGGTCACAAAGGTTTGCACCCTCTTGTTCCGCCCATTGTTTTGATAAACTACGGCTTTATATTTCAAGATTTTCACTCCGATCCAAGTGGCGAAGAGAATGAAAATCATATTGGTGAAGAAAAGGTAGAGAGCACCCCAAAAGAAATGTCCTTGCCAAGTAGCAATGCCATATCCCGCTGTGCAAAGGGGAGGCATGAGAGATGTGGCGATTGCCACACCAGGCATCACTTGTCCTTTGTTTCTGCAAGCTATGCTTACAAACCCGGCTGCTCCGCCAAACAGAGCAACAAAGACATCATAGATGGATGGAGAGGTCCTCGCTAAGAGCTGGCTCGATCCCTCATATTGTGGAGAAATTAGAAAATAAATGGCGGATGCTGCAAGCGAGCCGATCACAGCCATTGATATGTTTTTAAAGCTTCGTTTCAGAAGTGTGTAATCAGCAATTCCAATGCCGAGACCCATCCCTATGATAGGGCCCATAAGAGGGGAAATCAACATGGCGCCGATCACCACAGGAATGCTGTCTGTGTTCAATCCCAGGGAGGCTACGAAAATTGCGAATATCAAAACGAGCAATTGGCTTCCCTTAAAATCTACTCCCGAGCGGATCGACTGCTCTACATCCTGTTGCGATTCAAGGTCATTAGCCACATTGAAATAAGATAAAATATCTTTCAAAAAGGCCTTTAAACGTTCTAATAACTTTTCCTTAAGCCCGGGTTGGGTTTGTATGTCAGGAGTCACATCCGCCATTAATCCGATATTATTATTCTACCAAAATTAATGATTTTTTTGGTATGAACCTTATTTTGAGGTTTGTTGTTATTTATATAAATCAAAATATTATAATTATGACATTTACACAACCCAAACTCCCCTATGCTCAAGATGCCTTGGAGCCTGTGATTTCAGCCCGCACCATTGAATTCCATTACGGAAAACATGAGAAAGCCTATATCGACACTCTTAATAAATTAATAGAGGGCACTCCCTATGCCGATATGCCATTGGAAGAGATTATCGTTAAGAGCGACGGCAAACTGTTCAATCAGGCCTCTCAGGCTTGGAACCATATCTTCTATTTCTTCCAGTTCAATCCGGAGGGTTTCAAGGAGCCTTCAGGCAGTCTAAGAAGCCAGATTGAAAAGCAATTCGGTTCTCTCGACGAATTCAAGAAACAAGTAGAAGAAGCCGGGGTAGCTGTATTTGGTTCAGGTTATGTATGGGTTTCACGTGATGACAATGGAGAACTATACATTACCCAGGCCAAAAACGCTGAAAACCCCATGACCAATGGCTTGAAACCTATTCTCACTTTCGATGTATGGGAACACGCCTATTATCTCGATTATCAAAACCTCCGCGCCTCATATCTCCATAAACTTTGGGACATCGTCGATTGGTCGATAATCGAGATGAGATATGAGAATTGATTCAGGCCTTTCGTGACTTAATCAAAAATAGCATCCCAGTCTTTCCAGACAGGGTCGTAACCACGAGAACGAATAGCGGCTTCCACCTCTTTGGGAGGGCGGGAGTCGCTAACTTCAAATTGTTCTAACTCCTCTCTTGGATGGCTGTATCCTCCGGGTTCTGTTTTGCTTCCCGCGCTTAAGGAAGTGACTCCTAATCCTATGATAGAATCGCGAAAACCGGGGTTCTCGCGGGTGGAGAAGGAAATATCCAGGTCGGGGTCAAAAAGGCGGAAACCTATGCTAAGTTTCACTATATCCTTGTCAGTGACATTGAAATTAGGTTTATATCCACTCTCTGAGGGCCGCAAACGAGGAAAATTAAGGGAAAAGCGGCTTCTCCAGTAATGTTTTTGAAGATATCTAAGATGTCGTGCTATCATGACTGCCTCGGCTCGCCAGTCCTCCAATCCCAGTAAGGCTCCGAGTCCTATTTTATGAAGTCCCGCTTCCCCCATGCGGTCGAATCCATTTAGACGCCAATCGAAATGGCTCTTCATTCCTCGCGGGTGATATTTCTTATAGGCCTCCCGGTTGTAGGTCTCCTGAAAGCAGACCACTCCGTTAAGACCACTCTCGGTCAGTCGCTTATAGTCAACCGATTTCATGGGTTGAACTTCAAGGGTGAGATTATGGAAATAAGGGCGACACGTCTTAAGCACTTTCTCTAAATAATCCGTTCCGCAAAGAGCGGGATATTCTCCGGCAACAATCAAAAGGTTTTCAAACGCCCCAAGCTCTTTTATTGCGCGACACTCTTCCTCTATTTCTTCTAAGGAAAGGATTTTCCTTTTGAAGTCGTTGTCGTGGTTGAATCCGCAGTAAACACATTTATTGGTGCATGCATTGCCCACATACATAGGGATGTAAAGGGATATCGTCTTTCCGAAGCGTCTGTCGGTTATAGATTTTGCAAGCCGGGCCATCTCTTCAAGACGTTCTGAGGCAACAGGAGAAATTAAGACGGATAGATCTTCCGGGGTAAGAGAGCCTGAAGAAGAGGATACCTTTTTTATTACAGTATCCACTTCTTCAATCTTGGTGTTTTCCACTTTTTCTATAGTCTCCTTCCAGTCATATTGGTCGATCACATCGGCGAATCCATGACCGAAGACTGCATCTGGTGTAGGATCTGATCTCATTTGTCGCATGCCTCTGCGATGTTTTGAGAGATTCTCATAGCACAGAAATTTGGTCCGCACATTGTGCAGAACTTATCGTCAGCTTCAGGAGCATCCCTTCGCGATTCCAGATAGTATTGTTTTGCCCGTTCGGGATCAAGAGACAGATTGAACTGGTCTTTCCATCTGAATTCATAGCGAGCCTTACTCAATGCATCGTCTCTGACGTTTGCCCCGGGAAGTCCTTTAGAGAGGTCAGCCGCATGGGCGGAAATTTTATATGCAATCACCCCGTCCCTGACATCGTTTAAGTTAGGAAGCGACAAATGTTCCTTGGGAGTTACATAGCAGATCATCGCTGTGCCATACCATGAGATCATTGCCGCTCCGATTGCTGAAGTGATATGGTCATAGCCCGGTGCGATATCGGTGGTCAAAGGGCCAAGTGTGTAGAAGGGTGCTCCATGGCAAGCCTCAATCTCCTTATCCATATTCTCCTTTATTTTATGCATAGGAATATGTCCCGGTCCCTCAATGATCACTTGAACATCATGTTTCCAAGCAATTTCGGTCAGCCTTCCTAAGACTTCAAGTTCAAGAAACTGAGCACGGTCGTTGGCATCGTGGGTGCTACCGGGTCTCATTCCGTCTCCTAGTGACACTGCTACGTCGTATTTGTTGAGGATTTCACATATATCTTCGAAATGTTCGTAGAGGAAACTCTCCTGATTGTGTTCCACACACCATTGAGTCATAATTGACCCTCCTCTCGACACACATCCTGTCAGTCTCTCCTGCACCAGTTTTGCATGCTCCTTAAGCACTCCGGCATGGATTGTGAAATAGTCCACTCCCTGCTCACATTGCTCAATGAGTGTGTCTCGATAGATGTCCCAGGTTAGGTCTTTTACCTTCCCATTTACCTTCTCCAAGGCCTGATAGATTGGCACTGTACCCACAGGCACCGGACAATTCCTTATGATCCATTCTCTTGTCTCATGAATATTGTCTCCCGTCGATAGGTCCATTAAGGTGTCGCCTCCCCAATAGCAGCTCCAGACAGCCTTAGCCACTTCCTCCTCGATGCCAGAAGAGAGAGCCGAGTTGCCTATATTAGTATTTAGCTTCACTGCGAATGCTTTCCCAATTATCATTGGCTCGGCCTCCGGATGGTTGATATTGGAAGCGATAATGGCTCGGCCGGATGCTACTTCGTCTCTCACGAATTCCGGAGTGATATAAGTTTTTATTCCCCTTTGCTCGTTGTCAAGATTTTCGCGGATGGCCACATATTCCATTTCCGGAGTTATAATTCCTTTACGCGCATAATGCAGCTGGGTTACTCTCTTGCCCTCTTTTGCCGTTCGGGGCTTATGCGAAATTGGGAAACGGATGGAATCAAGATTTTTATCTGCTCTGCGAGCCTTCCCATATTCGCTGGTAATATCCTGCTGAATGTAGGTGTCGTCACGCATTTCCACCCATTTCTCGCGTATCCTCGGCAAGCCCTTATTGATATCTATGATTACGTCCGGATCAGTGTATGGACCGCTCGTGTCATAGATTGTCACCGGAGCATTTGGATGTTCCACCCTTTTTCCCTTCACTATTTCAATAGTGGGATGCTGAATCACTTCGCGCATGGCGACGCGAATAGGGAAGAGCTTTCCATCTACATATTTTTTTTTAGAACCCGGATATTTTGAAACGTTGATATTGTCTATTTGCATGGCATTTGGTTTATGATTATTTTTCCTCTGAGAGGAAGGACGTCAGAGGTGAAGAGGCCACTGCCTCTTTATTAATGCTTCCCAATTTTGCGAGGCGTGCCTTTCTGCCCGCCTCAACTCCCAATTTAAAGGCTTCAGCCATCTCCACAGGATCACCGGCAACTGCTATGGCTGTATTCACCAGCACAGCATCTGCGCCCATTTCCATGGCTTTCGCAGCATGCGACGGAGCGCCTAGTCCGGCATCAATCACAACCGGAAGGTTAGATTGCTCGATAATAATCTCCAAAAGGTCTTTTGTGACGAGACCCCGGTTCGATCCGATCGGCGCTCCCAAAGGCATCACGGCTGAAGCTCCGGCCTCTTCCAGTAGTTTACATAACACAGGATCAGCCTGAATATAGGGCAACACCACAAAACCATCCTTTGCCAATGTCTCCGTAGCCTTCAATGTCTCTATCGGGTCAGGCATCAGATATTTAGGATCCGGATGAATCTCTAATTTTATAAACTCTGTATGAAAGATCTCACGACTCATCTGGGCTGCCAATATTGCCTCTTTGGCATTCCTTACCCCCGAAGTGTTGGGCAATAGCTGCACGTGATCCCGGTTTATATGTGACAGCATTTCGTCTGTAGCCTCGTTGAGGAGGTTAACTCTCTTCATAGCTACAGTTATCATCTCCGAACCGGATGCAATCACACTTTTAAGCATGATTTCTGGGGAGGGAAATTTACCGGTACCCACAAATAGGCGAGAGGTGAATTCCCGAGGACCAATCTTCAATATGTCGTTCATCAATCTATTGAGGTATGTGGAAGAACGTCGATGAATTTCTTAGTTTCTTTAACGATGTCGTCAGCATTCGCAATAGCCGAGCTGACGGCAATTCCGTTGACACCGGCTTCAAGAAGGGGAAGCACATCATCAATGTTTATGCCTCCTACTGCCACGCGAGGTTTCTCGATCTCTTTCTTTTCCATTTCATAGCAGAGATCGCGGATTCCGTCGATTCCCAACACCGGAGAAAGATTTTCCTTGGTCGTCGTGTGATGATAGGGGCCAATTCCATAATAGTCGATATCCAGATTGCTCACGGCTGCCACGTCTGCAAAAGTATTGGCAGTGACTCCGATGACAGCTGCGGGACCTAATATCATCCTGGCTTTGCTCACCGGCATATCTTCCTTACCAAGATGCACACCTCCCACGTTTAATTCCTTTGCAAGCTCAACGCGATCGTTGAGAAGCAGGAAACTCCCGGTCTCAATGCATTTTGGTTTAACAGCCTCCACAACTTTCTTGATTTCTTCGTCGCTGGCATCTTTCATCCTTATTTGAATCCAACGGCAGCCTCCCTCTATGACGCCCATAATCTGTTCGATTACAGGGGTCTTGCTCTGGGTATTGGTAATGAATTGCAACATAATGTTTTATTTTTAAGTTTAATTTTTCAAGTTTATGTTCCCACTTATTTTCCCCAAAAATGCCCCAACATAGCAGCCCCATAAAATCCGAATGATTTCAGTTCATCGAATTTTTCCGGAGTTACTCCTCCAAGAGCAACAGCTCTTTTACCCTTTATCCGGTCGCTTAGATCATATAGGTCGAATGCCCCTTTATATCCCTCCTTGGATATGGAATCATACACCGGGGAAATGAAAAAATAGTCCATTCCATCGGCTTTATCTATCTCGTATAAAGAATGAATCGAACAACTCAGGGATTTAGTTCCCGGATAGGCTTTCGGATTCCGTTTGTTAAGATGAATTCCCCCGAGATTATATTTGGCAGTTAAGGAGAAATGATCGTGGAGTTTCAACAGCGGATGAAATCGCTCTTCAATGTCGTTCAGGAGTTTTTCAGTCTCCTCTTCCGAATAATCAGGTTTTCTAATATGCACGAAATCTACCTCTCCATTCCTCAAAAGAGAATTTATAACATCCCCTTCCTGTGGGAGGGGTGTGGGTGAGGTTATCGCGATTAAAAGAAAATCCTTCATCATTTGGCCAGAGTTACGAGGCTTTTCTTTTAACCACCGAACGCTGCAGTTATTACAACCACTCTATCCAATGGCTTTAATATAGTGACTCCCCATAGGTCCTTTTTAATCAACTTATCGTTGATGGCTATTGCAGCCCCTTGGGATGGTATATTTTTCTTTTCGGCAAGTTGAGTCAAGGTGATATTTTCACCCTGCAATTCCATAGGTTCGTTGTTATAAAAGATTGTCATATTTTAATCCTTATTGTTTTCTTGTTGAATGTTGAAGATATATCCTTTCTCTATGTTGAGAGGCCCGTAGGTTGAAGAACCCAGTCTGTAATTTTGACTTGAGATAATTATTTCATGAAGCCGGTCGGAGGTTTGGATAAACGATTCCTCAAGTGTAAATCCCAAGGCCATATATGAAGCTAAAAATGAGGAAAAGACACATCCTGTGCCATGAAGATTGATAGAATCAATTTTAGGATGAGATCTGGATGTAGTTTTTTCCTTCTCAATTAATTTGTCTTCAATTATATCTTTGCAAGAATGTCCACCCTTGATTACTATAGGAGTTGTTTCTATAAGAGCCTTCAGGTTTCGTTCTCTGATTGTCTGCTCAAATAGCTTTAGTTCTTCAAGATTGGGAGTAACAACTGTAGCCTTAGGAAAGATGAACTCCGCATAAGCCCGTATGATTTGTGGAATATTTTCATCTTTGCCACTATTTTCCCCTGCAGTAATTGCAAGAATCGGATCCACCACCACCGGGACGCTTCCTGGTAACCCTTCCAAGAAATCTGATATTATTTTAAGGTTTTCTGAGTTCGCAATCAAACCAATTTTGACTGCGTCCGGGACAACTTCTTCTCTTACAGATTCTAACTGTAATCTTAAAACTTCCGGAGGCAATATGCCATAACTGTTAAGTCCACGTGAGTTTTGTGCGGTGACGCAGGTTATGATTGGCATAACGTGTAGACCCAGGGAATTTCCAACTCTAATATCTGCCGATATGCCGGCCCCTCCGGTAGGGTCGTTGCCGGCAATCGTCATTAAGGTTCTCAGTCTCCGGGTCATAAAAAATCCACATCTCTAAATGCGGATTAAATGGCGTGGCTCCAAGTGTGAGAAGCTCCCTACGTCGGCATTATCCGCATCAGGTAAACAGGGTATATTCTCAGCTTCTTAAAAACATCCATCTTATTTCTAACAAGCACCCCCGCTTCTAATCGCAAATATAGCAAAATCCCCCCATCCCTCAAAATCTTGCTCTCAAATCTTAAATCCCAAAATCCATCATATCGAATTTTTGTGTAACTTTAAGGCCACTAAAAGTATTTTACAGATGCAGATCATTCTTCTTTCAGGAGGATCAGGCACACGACTCTGGCCCCTCTCCAACGATGCCCGGTCAAAACAATTCCTTAAGTTGCTACCAAAAGAGGGCAGCGACGAAAAGGAATCAATGGTGCAGCGTGTCGTTCGCCAAATAAATGAATCAGGAATAAAGGCAGACATCACTGTCGCGATAAGTCTTTCACAAAAAGATTCTATAACCTCCCAGCTTGGAAACAGGGTGGATATTGTTGCTGAACCATCCCGTCGAGGCACTTTCCCTGCCATCTGCCTTGCATGTGAATATTTGGCAAAGGAAAAACATATATCCCCCGAAGAAACCATAATAGTAATGCCTTGCGATCCCTTTACTGAAGAGGGTTATTTTCAAAAGATAAAATCGATGGCCAAAGCTGTTTCTGATTCCTCTTTTGAATTGATTGTCATGGGCGTGACTCCAACATATCCCTCTTCTAAATATGGATATGTAATGGCTTCTAATGAAAATTTCTCCTCGAATAAAGAAGTATTGGAAGTTGAGAAGTTCATCGAGAAACCTTCTGAAAAAGAGGCTGAGAAGTTAATATCAGAGGGGGCCTTATGGAATGCCGGTGTCTTCGGATTTAAATTAGGCTTCCTTACAAAAGTTAGCGACAATTATTTTTCCTCCCCAATATTCCATGAATATTTAAAGAATTACGACAAATTCCCATGGATAAGTTTCGACTGTGAAGTAGCTGAAAAATGCCGCCACATGGGAATGGTGGAATATCGTGGTTTCTGGAAAGACCTAGGAACATGGAACACCCTTACTGACGAGATCCCCTCTCATGTATATGGCAATGTTTTGACAGACGGTCTCTCTAAAAACACTCATGTTTTCAATGAACTCAATATGCCGATGCTCGTTTTAGGAACAGAAAACCTTGTCATAGCCGCTTCCCACGATGGAATCATCGTCACTGAGAAATCTAAGAGCGAAACTATAAAGGACTATGCCCGCAGATTGAAGAGCCGCCCTATGTATGAAGAGCGTAGATGGGGCACATATAAGGTGATCGACTCGGTTAAGTTCGACGACAATTTCCAGGCCCTCACAAAGCAATTGACACTAAATCCCGGAGCCTCGCTATCTTATCAACGGCATTCTTGTCGCGATGAGGTTTGGACATTCATCGACGGAGAGGGGGAATTGGTGGTCAATGGGAAGCGTCGTCATGTAGGTCGTGGCGATGTGATTGTCATCCCGAAAGGCGACCTTCATACTCTAAGAGCCATCACTCCTCTCACTTTTATAGAAGTTCAGCATGGGGAAAACCTGATTGAAGAGGATATTGAAAGATTCCCCTATGATTGGGATAAATCTGATAACAATGTCGAGGATAAAAAAGAAATTCAAAATTAAGAGGAAATGAAAAAAGCATTGATCACGGGAGTGACAGGCCAGGATGGTTCTTTCCTTGCCGAATTTCTGTTGGAGAAAGGCTATGAGGTGCATGGAGTAATCCGACGTTCATCTGTAGATTTCCGTGAACGCATCTCTCATCTTGAAGGCACTCCGGGATTCCATCTTCATTATGGAGACATGAGCGATTCTTTGTCGATGATGCAAATTGTTGCTAAAGTTCGTCCCGACGAAATATATAACTTGGCAGCACAAAGCCATGTGCAGGTATCTTTCGATTCTCCCGAATACACAGCGAATGTGGATGCCACCGGTGTGTTGCGACTATTGGAAGCCATCCGCCTTTGTGGACTAACAGAGACTTGCCGGTTTTATCAGGCTTCTACTTCCGAACTTTACGGAAAGGTAGAGCAGGTGCCTCAGAATGAGGAAACTCCCTTCCATCCCTATTCGCCCTATGCTGTGGCCAAACTTTATGGATTCTGGATTGTGAAAGAATATCGCGAAGCATATAAAATGTATGCCTGCTCAGGAATACTTTTCAATCATGAGTCGGAAAGAAGAGGGGAGACCTTTGTGACACGTAAAATTACTCTTGCCGCAGCACGCATAGCCCAGGGAAAGCAGGAGAAACTTTTTCTCGGAAATCTTTCCTCCCTACGAGATTGGGGCTATGCTAAAGACTATGTGGAATGCATGTGGTTGATTCTCCAACAACCCGAGCCCGATGATTATGTCATAGCCACCGGTGAGCAACATTCCGTAAGAGAGTTTTGTCTACTCGCCTTTAAGCATGCCGGAATCGACCTTGTGTTTGAAGGAGAAGGAGATAAAGAGGTGGCCCGGGATGCTAAGACCGGTAAGATTCTCGTAGAAGTTTCTCCCGATTTTTATCGCCCCACAGATGTGGTGAATCTTTTAGGCGACCCCTCTAAAGCCATTAGAAAACTAAATTGGAACCCCAAAGAGAAAACCTCTTTTGAGGAGCTGGTAAAATTGATGGTTGAAGCTGATATGGCAAAGGTTGCTCTTGAACGTAATTCAGAATATGTAAGAAAGAATCTTGCGGAATATCTTGAAAAAGGTATAGTGAAATAATCCTCTGTTTTTTTCAACCTTCCCGGCCTCCCCGTTGTTTTTAAAATAAAACATTATTTTAACTTATTAATTATGGAAGCAACGGATTTATTACAAAGAGAAGACGAAGTTAAGGTGGTTATTTTAGGCCCGGAAGGTGATCGTCTCTATGAATCAACTTCAAAGGGATTTCATAACCTTGAAACTGCGATAAATACTGCTCTTGAAAATGCCAATCTCAATGTGGACCCCGAGGATTGTGTTTTTGAAGTTTCAAATCTTTCCACAGGCGTTTCACATGAATATCGCATAAATGCCCACGGCCATTTGAAATTAATTGTGTAGCCGTTTCATATTTAATCATTCATTAAAACTGATATTAATTTAAATTTTACTTATATTTGCAGAAAATATAAGTAAAATGCATTTAGCCGACGCGTTAATATCACCCTCAGTCGCTGCAACGACAGGAGCAATTTCTTTGGCCTTGATTGCCCTTTCATCAAAGAAGGTGAAGGAGTCATCAAGGCCTGAAATAATCCCTTTGATGGGAGTAATGGGTGCATTCGTTTTTGCAGCTCAAATGATTAATTTCACAATTCCGGCCACCGGTTCGAGCGGTCATTTGATTGGAGGAATTTTACTTGCAGCGATTTTAGGTCCATGGGCCGCTTTCATAACCCTTTGCTCTATCCTTATTGTGCAATGTCTCTTTTTTGCTGATGGAGGACTAATGGCACTGGGTTGCAACATCATCAATATGGCAGCCTTTACTTGCCTACTTGGTTATCCATTGATTTATAAACCGATTGCCGGTGGCTCCTTAAAACCTGTAAAGATAACTCTAGCAAGTGTGGTAGCATCAATTGTGGCCCTTGAATTGGGAGCCTTCGCCGTCACACTTGAAACTGAATTATCGGGCATCACTTCATTGCCTTTCCTCACTTTCCTTTCCTTCATGATGCCAATACATCTCGCTATTGGTTTGGTGGAAGGGATGGTCACTGCGGCTCTTCTTATTTTCTTAGCTCAATATCGTCCTTCCGCATTATATGAACCTTCAAAAAATCAAGCGACAGTTAAAAAGGGAAAGTTGCGGCCAATATTTATAGGTTTCGCCGTGTTAACTCTTTTCACAGCTGGAGGGTTGGCTCTCTTTGCCTCAAAAAATCCCGATGGACTCGAGTGGTCGATTGCCAAAGTTGCCGGAGATGTTGAATTTGGTTCCGAAGTCCCGTCTACAGCTATAATGCCTGATTATAATTCGGATTTTGCCGGCATCGTCGGAGCCTTGATTGTTATGGTTTTGCTTTGGGCCATCTCTTCCTTAATCTTTTCACGATTTAAAAAATCCTGATCCCTATAGGGAGAAACCTTAAGAATGCCCTATGAATCTTCAAGAGGCAATCCTGACATTCAATTCCTGCAGTAGCCCCGCTTCAAAAGAGCACGCTATAAGTAAAGTTGATTCAAGAGCTTTGCTTATTGTCACTCTGCTGTATCTTGTTTTATTATTGGCAGTGCCCATCTTTTTGCCCGGGAAGATAATATGGTTTGCGATCTATCCTATTGTTATGTCGCCTCTTTGCGGATTTTCATATAGTTCCGTTTTCAAGAAATCCCTCTATGTTCTTCCGTTCGTAATGTTGATAGGAGTCTTTAATCCTATATTCGACAATCGTCCTGCTTTTGTAGCGGGTGACATTGAAGTCTCATTCGGATGGCTCTCTTTTTTATCCTTGACTCTTCGCGGTTTGATGGCTGTGCAAGCACTCTTGATATTGCTTAGAGCTTCGGGTTTCTTGAGTCTCTGCCATGGGTTCCATAGAATGGGTTTTCCTTCTGTGCTTATCACCCAGCTATTGATGCTCTATCGGTTTATAGGGATTTTGATGGAGGAGTCCTTGACATTGAAACGTGCAGTGGCAGCCAGAGGATATGGGAAATCCTCATTCCCCATCAGGCTTTGGGCTAGAATTCTTGGGGCATTGATGTTAAGAACCTTAGACAGGGCATCCAGAGTCTATAATGCAATGTCTGCCCGCAACTTCAGCGGCCATTTCCATGTTTCCATAAGGGAAGAATGGAACGGTAGGTCCTCTCTTTTTGCAGCCTCCTGGACCATTATCTTTTTCTTTCTTTATTTTTTCGATCTCTCCTCTTTATTTATGCGTTAAATTACCATCAAAACCTTTTAAGTTTTCCATGAGCCTGTTAAGTTTTCAGAAGGTCAGTTTCGCCTATCCCAAGGGAGAAGAGATTCTTAAAGATATTTCTTTTGATATTGGGGAGAATGAAAGAGTGGCCTTGTTGGGCTTAAATGGAGCCGGGAAATCCACATTGATGCTTCACACCAATGGCCTTCTTATTCCTCAAAAAGGAAGAGTAATGGTAGAAAACTTTTCCACTGATTCAAAAAAAGAGATCAAAGAAATCAGAAAAATCGTTGGAATGGTTTTTCAGAATCCCGACGACCAATTGTTTATGCCGGAGGTTTGGGATGATGTAGCCTTTGGTCCTCGCAATATGAATCTGGATGAAGAAGAAATTGAGAGAAGGGTGGCAAAGGCGATGCTAATGACACGCACCTTGGAACTTGCTCATAAATCGCCCTTCGAATTATCAGGAGGACAAAAGAAATCTGTATCTATAGCTACGGTTTTATCGATGTCTCCCCGTATATTGATAATGGACGAGCCCACATCGGGTCTGGATTATGAAGCCACAAGAAACTTCATTGAACTCATAGAGTCTTTATTTGGTCTCGAAGCTAAAAATGGGGGAAATAGGATAGATAATGATAAAGTTCCGGCGGAAGAACTACGATCTTTGTTGCTCTCTACACATGATATGGTTCTTGCCCGTCGGCTCTGCACCCGTGCATTGATAATAAAAGAGGGCCGACTCATTTACGACGGCCCCCTTGTATCTGCTCCTTATCCCGATTAAGGCGCCACTTGCTCAACCACTATACCATCGATGAGGGCATGGTTGGTTTGAAGGTTCATATTGCTGTCTTCAGGATTGTATTGTAATGAAATTACGTGTTCTCCCTTTTGAAGTCTAACTTTCACGGAATTTGATTTACCCCAGTCATCCCAATTGGCCACTCCACGTTGGGGCATCACGATTGTGCCAACATCTTTTCCGTCGACATACAGGCTACGTATTGCAGCTTTGTTCTCAGTATTGACCGGACCATTGCCGTTAGAATAACGGTAGGAAATAGAGTAAAGTCCCTCGTTTGGCACCTCGATAGTTCTTACGATCTGTTGAGAGCTCTTGTCGGTTTCTTTAAAGCCCTTCCCTCTATAACCCTTCACTTCTTTAGCCGGATAGGAAATCTCGGAAGAGATGGCCACCGTCGTTTCATCTTCAAGATCCCAGAACGAAGTGGGGCGGTTGCTTCGCGGTTCAGAGGCAAAACTTTCAACTCCCTCTGTTGAAACTCCAATCACTTGCCATTCGCCCGGTTCGAGAACCGGATAATGGGTTTGATGAGTGCGGGCTACCTCCTTGCCATCTTTTAATACGATATATTCTCCAATATATTCTATAGGATTCCATTCAAGCAGATTGTTGAGTGGAGCTCCCGGTTGATTAAGAGTCTCATCAATTGTCAGCCAAGCTATCGGGGTCAAGGGAGCTTTAACATTAGCCACATTGTTCACTTTCATCGGTGGGATTGGCTGATTGTCTAATTCAACTTCCACGTTTAATTCTCCTTGGATCATCCGGGAAGGAATGAAGAGTTGTCCGTTTTTAAGAGTCGGATAGATTTTCCCTTTAGGTTTAAGAGGAGCTCCGTTTTTTCCGAATTGATGAAGTTTGCCATTGATAGAAACGGAGACAATACTGTCGCCATAACCTTTCACAGTGAGGTTGATTTTAGAACCCCGATAAGGGAAGTTAGAAAGGGTTCTGTCGCCTCCGAAAACCTCCGGTACGAAAGGTGAGATCTTTAATCCATCTTTTTCGAAATGGATGCCAAAGAGGATTTGATTTGTCAATGCGAGGTTGCCCGATAGGCTCCAAAGCATATTGGAGGAGTTCAGTTCCGTAAAAATATCGCCATTATCGAGATTGAGGTTTTCTTTATTTGTGGCAAAAAGAGCTGCGGGTCTCACGATACTTCCGATTCCTTCCACCACCCCCTGTTCGTTGCCGGCTTTAGCTTGTGCCAAAGTCCAGTAGGAAGCCACAAACGGCCAAAGGGCGTTGTTGTGGTAGTTGGGCATATCAGCTATTTGTGGGAAGAAAACGGGAGCTCCATACTTAGTGACAGGATGATTTTCGGAAATGGTTTTCACTTTCTCGGCAGGAGCGATATCAAATAAGATTGCCAGAGATTCACCCAAAGTTTCTGCCCGAGGGTTAAGGATAAGATTGTCGCGTCCGTAAGTATACATTCCATAGTAGCCTTTATCCTCCATCCAGAAAGTCTTGTCGATTGCTGTGGCAAGATCATCTGCAGCCTTTTTGAATTCGGTGGCTTCATTTTTCTTACCCAAAACATCCGCCATTTCGGCTGCGCAATTTAAAGCTGCGGCATACAACACATTTGTTCCCATTGCCTCGCTTTGGGCTATATCAGCTGTTTGCATCCATTTGGGATAACTCTGTTCCCTCCAGTCAATAAATGAGGTTTCGCCCTTTATGAGTCCATTATCGCTAATCACTGTTTTAGCATCTTTAGCAATGGAACGTTCCACAACTGGATAAACTTTTTCAAGCCAGGCTTTGTCGCCAGTGACTTTATATACTTCCCATGCAGCCACGGTCCATATCATACGGTCTGTAGAAATTGGCCAAGCGCCACCGGAACCTGTGTCTTGAATAATCTGCCCTTCCTCATTGATCTTTTTCAGCAAAGAAGTCATAGCCGCTTCTGGTTGGAGAGCAGCCATCGAGAGGATTATGGAATAGCTTACATCACGGGTCCAAACACCGGCCCATTCCTTGCCAGTTCGAAGGGTAGTGTCCGGTTCAACGGCATTGACCATTTCATCAAGTCCCATATTGTAGACAGCCTCAAGCAAAGGGTTTCCTCCGGAGACTACGGGGTAGGAGGACAGATCGTTTTTCTTGATCCACACCTGATCTATAGGCATGAAATAACCGGGGTGACCCTTATAGGTGGAGCGTATTTCATATGGGTTTTCCGCCCATGCCTTGAACTCATCCTGAAAGATTGTGTCGCCTCTCCAGCTGTAGGCATCAGTGGCAACAACCAAATCCTGACCTATCGCAAAGGCTGAAGACATGGTGCAGAAGCCAGACATTAATAAAATCTTTTGTAGGTTCATATCAGACTTTTCTGTTTTATCCAAAACTTAAAAGAGCAGGCTAAATTTAACCTGCTCTTTTTGTAAGTGTTTGTAATTTTAGGATTAAACTCATTGGGAGCCCAATGTTTTAGTCCTGATTAAGGTTTACACGTTTGAAATCTACAACGGCCAGCCCTTTGGAAGTTTGCTCGAGGAATTGTCCCACAGTGATTTTTGCATCGCGGTGGAATTCCTGTTCCATAA
>JAFLTU010000017.1 GCA_022509125.1 Muribaculaceae bacterium
CGTTGCAAAATTAGGACAATTTCAATCCCTTTGCAAGAGGGTGGTAACTAAAGAGTTGGGATTAGGGCTTTTTATGGGGTTAAGACATTGGGTATTAACTGAATAAAAATTTGTTAAAATATATTTAGAAATATTAAAGAAAGATTTGAGCTATCACTTTGAAGTGGCACTAAAAAGTTGCCACCCTCCTCCGAGTGCTTTATATAGTTGGATTAAGGCGAGATGTTCATCGCGGATTGCGTTCATTCTCGAAATCTGAGCTTCAAAAAATCTTCTTTGTGCATCGAGGACATCTATATAATTGATTGTTCCTCCCCGATACTGTTTCCAAGTCAGTTCCTGATATTTATGAGCTGCCTCGAGCAGTTCCGTATCTTTAGTGACTGCCATTCGAGCAGAATTATATCTCATGAGAGCATTGTCGACTTCGGCGAAAGCTTCGAGCACTTTATTTTCATAGGATAAGCGTGCCTCGTCGTAGGCCGCTATTGCAGCCTGATATCGTTTCTTTCTCTTTCCGAAATCGAAAAGAGGTGCCACGAAATTTTCCGCCACATAACTGAATGGAGAGCGGAAAAGATTTTTGAAATCATTGTCTTCAAGGCCGCCGGTCAGTTCAATATTAAGAGAAGGGAAACGTTTGGCATAGGTGTAACCCACATTTGCGACGGCTGCCCGGAGTTTATCTTCTAAAGCCCTGACATCGGGGCGACGTTCAAGCAAAGAAGAAGGAATACCCAAAGGAATCCGTTCAGGGAGAGAATTATCTTTCAAAGAAGAGGCTCTTGCAACCCTTTGATCCGGCAAAGAACCCATAAGCAAAAGCAATTGGTTTTCTGCCACCTTAATATTATATTCAAGATTAGGGATAAGGGCGGCGGCTGTGGCATACTGCACTTGGGCCTGTTGATAGACGGTTTCAGATGTTAATCCACCATCAAATCTAAGTTTAGCGAGTCTTACGCCCTCTTCTCTTGTAGACATGGTGGATTTAACAATGGCCAACTCGTTGTCGAGGGCTACTAGTCTAAAATAGGCAGAGGCAGTCTCAGCCACCAGCACCATTCTCATAGCCCTTTCATCTTGCTGAGCTGAATGGAATTGGGCCTCGGATTTCTTTTTGTTCCATCGGAGGCTGCCGAATAGGTCGACCTCCCAACTAATAGAGGCCTTAACGCCTATCTCAGGATCGATAAGACTAAGTTCCTTATAATAATCATTGGTTTCATGGTTCCAAGGAAGCTTGAAGGAGAGCTCGGGGAGAAGACTTGCCTTATCCACATCATATAAATAGCGGGCTTGTTGAACTCTAGCCGAAGCCATTTCGAGACCTTTATTATTGTGCAAGACAGAATCTATAATCTCCTTCAAATATTCGTCGCCATAAAACTCCCACCATCCGAGATCGGCAATTGTCAGCGAATCAAAGGGCTCCTCTCCTCCTAACGATGAGGGGATTGGAATCACAGGCTGAGTTAGATTTTTCACACCCGAACAGGATGCAAAGACCAATAAGATCCCTACAGCAATTATGAAAGGAAGATTGACAATGGATACTTCTATTTTATTCCTAATTTTTATCTTCATTTTCTCAATCTTCTTGTCTTTGCAAAATCTTTAATTCTATAGATCCATACGAACGAGAATGGGACAAAAATGATTCCGGCGGTTATAGCTGTGACCATACCGAAGAAAACCCCGGTGCCTATACCCTGTCGGCTCACAGATCCTGGTCCCGAGGCGATTACCAGAGGAATTAAACCCAAGATAAACGCGAGCGACGTCATTACGATTGGGCGAAACCGGAGATGGGCAGCAGTCAGTGCGGCACCTACCACGTCTTTACCCTTATCCATCTCCTCCTTCGCAAACTCCACTATTAGGATAGCATTTCTTGCAGCCAGACCTATAAGCATTACAAGCCCTATCTGGAAATAAATATTATTTTCGAGGCCCAGGAGCCAGATTCCAATATATGCCCCGACGCAAGCTATAGGGAGAGTAAGCAGGACAGCAATCGGGATTGTCCAGCTTTCATATTGAGCGGCCAAAAATAGGAAAACAAAAATAAAGGCAAGGCCGAGCACAAGACCCGTTTTCCCGCTGGCATGTTTTTCCTGATAAGAGAGTCCACTCCATTCTATTCTTATATTATCCGGCAGATGGGTGTCGGCAATTTCTTCAATGGCTTTCATAGCCTGTCCGGAACTGTATCCATGGGAAGCCTCGCCTGTGAAGGGGGCCGAAGTGAACATGTTAAAACGTTTAATAGTGCCAGGACCGGCGGTATAATTAGTATTCCCAAGAGAAGAAATCGGAATCATTTTCCCTCCGGTTCCCTTAACATAGAACAGCCCTATATTATCCTTTCTGGCACGATATGGGGCCTCAGCCTGGATATAGACACGATAAATACGGTTGAAAAGGTTAAAATCATTAACATAGACAGAACCTGTGAAAGTCTTCATGGTCGTGAAAATGTCAGACATCTGGACGCCCTGCAATCTGGCTTTATCTCTATCTACGTCGAAATAAATTTGCGGTATATCGTTTTGCATCGAAGAGGCCATGCTTGAGAGTTCGGGACGCATTGAAGCGTAATAAAGAAGAGTATCAGCAGCTCTCTGCACGTCGGCATAAGTTGCATCCCCTCGCGCCTCAAGAGCGAAGGAGAAACCACCGGCTTCCCCTAGACCCGGGATGACGGGTGGACGTGAAAGATAGACCTTGCTTTCCGGATATTGGGACAGTTCTTCTTTTACATTATCCATAATTTTACCCATAGAGTTTTTTCTATCCTCCCAGGGCTTGAGGATAACTGTGAGCTGGCTTCGTGCCTGGGATGTGCCTAGACGTGGGCTTGAGCCGGTGACGTTTAAAACATATTCGACATCAGGATGATTCACCAGGAAATCCATTGCTCGATCAGTGACTCTTCGTGTTCTCTCAATTGTGGCATCTTCTGGAAGCTCCAATTCCACCGTGAAATATCCTTGGTCTTCCTGGGGTATGAAACTTTGAGGAAGGAAACTATTCAAGAGCCAGAGGGCTATCAGAATCATACCAAAGGCAGCCACTACCCTGCGAGACCGTGTCAGAGCTTTAACAATCAAACCTGCATAAACTCTGTTTCCCTTTGCAAGAGCGATATTTATTCGGCGGAAAATCCGATGTTTCTTTTTTGTTTGAGGACGCAACATGATAGCACACATAACCGGGCTTAGCGTAAGCGCCACAATTGTGGAAATAACCACGGAAACGACTATGGTGACAGTGAACTGCCTGTAGAGTAATCCAGTGATTCCAGATAGGAAACTTACCGGGACAAAGACTGCGCAGAGCACAAGGGACATAGCCACGAGAGCCCCTCCTAGATTTGCCATAGCTTTCTTGGTTGCCTCATAGGAAGACAGTTTCTCCTGCCGCATTACACGGTCGACGTTTTCAACCACTACAATAGCGTCGTCAACCACAATACCGATAGCAAGGATCAATCCGAGGAGCGTCAACATATTTAAGGAGAAACCAAAAATAAGCATTACCCCAAACGTTCCAATTAAGGATATAGGAACTGCTACCATAGGAATAACCGTGGCTCTCCAGCTTTGAAGGGAGAAGAAGACTACAATAATTACGAGTATAATAGCCTCAATCAAAGTGCGATATACATGGTGGATTGATTCGGATATATATGTAGTTACATCAAATGGAATATTATATGTGATGCCTTCGGGGAAATTTCGGCTTAAGTCTTTCATTTCAGCCCTAACCCTCTTTGAGACATCAATAGCATTTGCACCGGGGAGTAGGTTGATATTCATTACAGCGGCATTTTCTCCGTTGACACCGCTTTCTGTGTTGTAAGACTGTGCCTCAAGAGAAATACGGGCCACATCCTTCAAGCGAATTATTGAACCATCTGGATTTGCCCTAACCACAATTTGTTCAAACTCTTCTACCGTGGAGAGACGACCACGGGCCTTGATTGGGATTGTCACGTCGATGCCCTCCATTGGGGCTTGTCCGAATACCCCGGCGGCAGACTCTCTATTCTGATCTTGAAGAGCATTCTGAAGATCTTTTACGGTCAATCCCATGTCGGCGAGTTTATCCGGCTGCACCCAGATCTGCATAGCATAGTAACGGCTGCCTACATTGGTTACACTTCCGACACCCGGAATTCTCCTCAACATGTCGAGCACATTGAGGGTGGAATAATTGGAAAGATAAACTTCGTCGAATTTAGGATCGTTTGATAGCAGAGTGATGGTCATCAGGCGGCTTGAGGCTTGTTTTTCCACCGACAAACCATTTTTCACAACCTCAGCCGGGAGCCGAGCCTCCGCCTTTTTTACTCGGTTTTGGATTTCTACAGCTGCGATATCCGGATCTGTGCCGATTTCAAAAGTTATAGTGGCGTTATAAGCACCCGAATTAGAACTTGTAGATTCCATATAAAGCATTCCCGGGGTGCCGTTTAATTCTTGTTCTATAGGTGTTGCAACAGCCTGAGTGACTGTTTGAGCGTCGGCACCGGGATAGGTGGCTGCCACTTTAACTGAAGGAGGCACGATATCGGGATACTGATCAACTGGGAGCAGAGACAATCCAATGAATCCTATAATCAGAATGACTACAGAAATCACTATTGAAAAAACAGGCCGATCTATGAAAAAATCAGACTTCATTGCATCGAGACAATAAAGGACAAAAGATTAATTTATGGAGTCGGTAGACATGACTACAGGTTTCACTTTCATGCCGGGATTTAACTTATGGAAACCCTCTACGACAATCTTCTCACCCTTGGCAAGACCCCGTTCAATAACTGTATTGTTTCCGAACTCAGGTCCGATCTCCACATATCGTCTTTCTACGACACTATCTGGACGGACAACATAAATATAGGCACCTCCCTTTTCAATTTCGAGTGCCCGAGAAGGAGTTACTACCGCGTTTTCACGTATATCGAGAAGCATCTTGACACGTGTAAACTGTCCCGGAAGGAGTTCTCGATCTTGATTCGGCATTTCGGCGCGTACCGAGAATGTGCCTGTCTGCGGGTCAACCTGTGGGTCAGCAAAATCCACAAGACCTTTGTAAGGATATTCTCGACCGTCGGCAAGCGTGACCGTGACATAAGAATCCCAATTGCGAGTGGAATCTTTACGTCCTATGCTAACATTTCTGTCTTTGGAACGGAGATAGTCAAGGGCCGTCATACTGAAATCTATTCTCACAGTGTCTGTTTTAACAACTGTGGCCAATAATGATTTACCACCAGGACCAACCAAAGTGCCGATATCTACATTTCGTTCGGAAATGTAGCCGGAGATAGGAGATTTCACCGACGTGTATCCCAACACCATTTCAGCCTGAGTGAGATCAGCCTCACCTATTACAACGTCTGCGTGTGAGGTTTCGTAGGCTGCCACAGCATTATCAAGGTCAAGTTGACTAGCCGCATTTTCTTCAAACAATGGTTTAATCCTATTGAGATCACGTTCGGCTTTATGAGCCTGGGCCTTTGCTTTGTTGAGACGAGCCTTAGCACTCTCTACATTAGCTTTATAAAGCAGTGGGTCTATTATAAATAAGGTTTGTCCCTTTTCTACGTAGGTGCCCTCATCGAAGAGCATCTTTTCAAGGTAGCCTTCGACCCGAGCCCGAACTTCAACAAATTGATGGGCATTGACACGACCGACATATTCCCCATAGATACTGACATCGTCTGTGGAGACTGTTTCGACAGCCACTACAGGATATTCAGGTTCTACGGGCTTTGGGAGACAAATCCAGACAATACCACCTGCCACGACAACGATGGATACTGCTATCAAGAGCCATTGATACCATTTGAGATGGATATGCTTTATATTTGCCGACATCGCCTTAATGTCGCTCAATTTAAGATCTTTGATCTTTTGGAAATTTATATTGTTAGGCAAATGTTTCGACATGCGTTTTAGAAAGACATTTATGGGAATCTCGGTTAATATCCGAAGGAGGAGAAGGCGCTACACTACTTTTAATCAGTTAAGGCTCCGAAAGTTACATTATTTTTTTAAATATATTCAATATTTGTCGATTATTTTGCGATAAGAATCGGATATCCGGAAAGAGTCAAACCATTCATTAAAGTTGATGGCCACAATGGAATCGGAGGGATTGAAAACCCAAACTTGAAATTGAGTGAAACTGACAGAGGTGTCATAGTTCAGAAGGGGGTAATTTTTAGCCAGAGCCTTGGCAATCCTTTCATTTACGACAGCCAATGGAATTTCAGCCGATGCCACCTGTAGGCATAGAAGCTCGTCTGACAAGCCATCTGCCTCTATTATTTCGATTTTTCCACCAATTTCTTCGGATAGGTTTGAAAGACGGTTGATAGCCGAAGAACCGGGTGCTACAAATACGGAACGCCCATTCAGATCGAGAGAAGAATTGACTGCTTTATTTCCTGCCGAGTCGGCCAACTGAATCAATACGAGCCTATCAAGAAAGACGCTTTCCGAGACCGGGAATCTATTTTTGATATAATTGTCTAAAGGGAGGGATGCAAGGATATCGAAAGCGCCTGCTTCGAGCTTCTCAAACCCGGAGGCTGCTTCATTGAGGGGCCAGAGTTTAACGGGCACTCCTGTTTGGTGGCTGAAATTAAGAGCAATCTCTTGATTTATACCGGCCAAGGAATCGCCATACATATAGAAACTTCCGGGTCCATAGACAAGTGCGATGTCTAAAGTGTCCCCTTCCGAAAAGCCCTCTTTAGGGACAAAAGGTAATCGGCCGCAATTTCTTGTGATACTGATGGCAAAGACAAAAATCGCGATAATCATCGCGTAGGCTATAATTTGTAGATATTTCTGAGATTGAGAAGCCATCAGTTTGTGAAATCAATCGATAGGCCCAATTCAAGCCGCCGCGGGTTCATCGGGTAATGAGGCATGAAAAAATAATTGGAGGAGAACCAGCCCTGATTTATATGACTATATTGCACGTAGAAACGTGTCTTATAAAGACGTGCGTTTACATAGGCATTTATTAAAGGATAATTTCCTACCTTAACCGGGTCACTTCCTTGGACATGGAATGACATCGTAGCCGGTTGATAATTGAGACTCTTGTAGGAGGTATAATAGTCGCAATCTACACCAAGCTGGACTTTCAATACCTTGAATGCTATGAATTTTATGAAGAGATTGCTATAAATGGCAAGTTCCGGCAATGGCAGAATATCGCTGTTTGAAGTCTTTTGATAATAGATGGAATTATTCCAATGGAGGATTCCCAAACGGAGTTGCTGATTAAGAGATGCCGAAAAGACTTGCACATTACCCCCGTATTGTTGAGGCAGAGCTCCAGAATTAAAATAGACATAATTTTGTATATTCTCCAGACCCACATTTATTGTAGTCTTAGTCCAAGGAATATGCAAGTTCCCCCCTATTTTATATTTGCGTGATTTACCGAAATTGTTGCTCCATACGAAATGGTTGGAAATATACTGCTGGAGGAGGTAAGGTTGCGACAAACTAGAGAAATGGCCTTCAGCCGATATCTTAATAGAGTCCCCTCTGACGGGTATTTTTGTAGAAACATAACCATTAAGGTCTATATCTCCGGCTCCATCCCCGATAAGTCCGAATTTTACGTCGGCCGAATACCTAAGGATATTGCCCTTGTCTTTCTGAAATCTTCCACCCACCCAAAGAAAGTTTTTAGTTGCTGAAGGAGGCACATAAAGACCTTCAGGAAGAGGCGTGAGATAATCGGCCTGTTCTTCGTCAATAGGATAATAGTAAGAGGTTTGATGATATTTTTGGATTTGATAAGAAATATAAGCCGAAAGGCCGAATTTCACCCATTTCCTAAAACCCTCGATCAATTCCAGACCAATCGTATTGGTCATCATGTTCATATAAGTGTCATCGAGGGTTCCGTTGGTGTTGAGGTATCGGTGTTCCCAGAATTGGTTGCCCTCATTGGCATTGGTATTTTTGAATCCGTGGCGATTGTGTTGGAGGTCGAAGGAATAAATAATTTTTGCAAGCGGGACATATTCTTCGCGCGTCAAAGTATCGTTTACAGCCACCGACTTCCAATACCCCATTTTGTAGGCATGGTTCATGTAGAACTCATCACCTGTCATCCTGGATTGAGCATAATTAAGCCACGTCGGAATACTTTTAGTGTTCACAGAAGTAACGCCGGCCTGCACCTGCGCCGGGTCAGTTATATAGAGGTCGTCGGTAATACCCCCATTTTCCTTCAACAGAGTGTAATAATTATTGTAGAAGGCTTGGGCTTCATATCTGTCACCGAGATAATAGAATGAGAGGCCCCAGGAGAAATTCTTCACGGCCTGGTTTTCATAGGTTCCTCGCGAATGCAGATATGTTGTTTTACCACCGATTCCTATACGACGGTTGACGTTGCCCATAAGGTCGATATTCAGAAGATCCTGGTGGGTTTCCTTACTTCCCGCAAAACCATATTGAAGGATTGTGGAAGGGACGTAGACATTATAGAATTTCTGTTTAGCGAATGATGGGAGCCAACGGTCGAGAGCATCACGGAAGAAAAAAGTGAATCTTTCAGGTCTCTCAAAATAAATCATATTGATACCTTCGGCACCAAGGTTTCCGGTTGTGACGTAAGCGTCGCTTTGAAGGGCCGGAATAGAATAACGTTGATAGTTATAAGTGAGCGTATCGATTTGAGACTCGACATGGTCAGCCAAAGGGAAAGTAAGTGTCCAAGCCGAACCCTCCTTAATTGTATCTTTCTTGACAGTTTGTGTTGCATTCCCCTCTTTGAAATTTCTCGACAAGCTTTGAGAGCCTTGTGGGAAAGCCAAAGTTGCAGAAGCAATCAAAGCTCCCACAACAGCCATTCTTTTATATGGTGAAAAACTTGCCAATTAATCGAGACGAAGTTTAATAAATTATAATTGGGAAAAAGTCATTCACCTGCACAACATCCCGCTGAGCATTTCTCAGCATTTGTCTCTTGACCCTCTTCAGTGGGACAAGTTTCTGAATTGACTACTTCTACCCTATACCCGATTTTTTCAAAAGCAGCCTCTATTTTTTCAGGGTTGGTTTTTTCGGCATCATATTCAATAGTGACACGTTGGTCGGGTATATTTGTTTCTATCTTTTTCACACCCTTCTCGAATCTAAGATTGCCTTTAATTTTATTCTCGCAATTCTGGCAAGACATTGGTGGATTGGTGGTGACCACAAGTTCCTTCATATCTTTTGCATAGAGATTCAAGCAAAACATAGCCAAAAGGGCAAATAATGTAAATTTCTTCATTTGATATTTTTTATAGTTTTCCAAAATTAAAACGTATTCCCGCATAAAACATTATACCGTCAATAGGACCCCATATAAGGGTTGAGTCGAAATCGGGTCCCCAAGGGTCGGCACTCCCTATTATCGGATTTTTTTGACGATAATTGGTAATGTTTTCCGCGCCGGCATATATTGAGAAATGCCTGAACCACCTGGTAGCCTGGAAGTTCAGCATCGGATAGGAAGGAAATCTTTCCGACCATGACCATTTTCCATTGCCTAATAAGTAGGGAGCAGGCATGCGTCCTCCTCCATTCAATTGCAAAGTTAGGTCAAATTGCCAAATGTCCATAGCTGTGGAATAAGAAACTGTGAAAAGTCCTTTATATTTTGATGTCAAAGGTTTTTCAAGCAATTTCCCTTGATAAGTTGTTTTGACATCGTTTAGCCGCCATGCTGCGAGAGCTGTCAAGCCGAATGATGATTCGTAAGAAACCTCCACTTGAAAAGTATGGGAAAAAGATTTACCGTCGAGATTGCCGATGGTTAATACATGAGGAGATTCATAATCCACCACAACTTGTCGGTTGAAATGGGTGTAATAATATTCGGCAGAGAAGGTTAGTGTTTCAGAATTTATGGGCAAACGGTAAGAGGCATTGAATCCATAATTCCAAGAACTTTCCTGATTCAGATTTTCTATGACCAGACTTCTACTGGAAGCAAGAAGATAGTTATATTCAGCCCAGGCGAAGACCGTGCGGTAACCCTTTCCCGCAGATGCCCTAAGAGTTATATCCTCGGTTGGATTATACCTGATGTTCATCCTTGGAGTCACAAACCATTTATATTTGCTACTCCAATCGGCTCTCACGCCTGCCATAAGAGTAAATTTCTCGATAGGTTTCAGAGTATATTGGGCATAGGTGCCGGCTGTATTCTCCTTTTCTGTGAGAATATAAGGACTCTTCTGTGTAAGGAGAATGTTCTGTCGGAGATAATCATAATTATAAGAAAGTCCTATCGATAGATTGTTTTTATCGTTAAAATCAGTTTCCAACATCAACTGGGAATAAGCATTCCATTCTTTAACGTCATATCCTTTGAAGCCGTAGTGGGTGTCTAAGTCATGAAGAGATCCGGAAGACATCCAAGCAATGTTTGTGGAGTGTTCTTTATCTAAAATAAAGGCATGTTTCATATAGGCCTCATATCTTCCGGTCTGCATTTTAATCTTGTAAGGATCGGTCATCATATCCATTGTGGAGGTGTGATGATCGATTTGACCGGCAAGACTTCTCTCATTGATAACCCCCAGCCCGGCATGCATTATGTAATTTGGCAGAAAAAGGTTCCAACGGTTTTGAAAATTGAATTGACGGATATCTGGCATATCTGTAAATCCGTCTCCGTTACTGTCGTGGTTAATGAAACGGTCTTCGAAATGGCCTAAAATTTCTGTGTTAAGAGTAGGTGAAATATGGAAATTAGCATCAGCATTTGCTTCCACCTTCAATTGAGAATCTATATAAGCGTTTAAAATGACTCCGGCAGGGTCTTGCGGTTTGAGATATTCGATGTCTATTTGGCCCGTAATAGATTCGAAACCATTTTTCACAGATCCGCTACCCTTAGAGACACTAATGCTCTTTAACCAAGGCCCCGGGACATATCGAAGAGCATAAGGGCGAGCTGCACCGCGGAATACAGGTAGAGTTTCGGCAAGCAATTGCACATAGTTACCTGAGAGTCCAAGCAATTTTATTTGTTTTGAACCAGTGGCCGCATCGGTGTAACTTACATCTACAGAGGGATTGGTTGTGAAACTTTCTCCAAGGTTACAACAGGCTGCCCTAAAAAGTTCAGTTTGATTCACTTTAAAACCGATTTCCGGCCCACTCAATGAATTCAACCCGGCCTTTTTCTTTACGAATTCAAAATCCTGAAGCATATTCCATTCAATTGAATCAACAGGATTTTGTGCATCAGAATCTAATGAGCCGAATGCCAATAGATTAAAAAGGCCCAAAAATATCGAAAATACGCGTTTCACAACTGCAAATTTAATGTAAATCCCCAATTTTTCTTTATGACTTAACTAATTTTAAGTACTTTTGCATTATAGCTCATTCCATATTTTTTATTAAAATTCCTGTAAAAAATCGAAAAGCGAAAACATTATGGAAAAAGAAATAGAAATTGAAGGATTGAGAATTAATTATGCGGAGACAGGAGTGCCGGAAGGACCTCCTGTGCTGCTGCTTCATGGATGGGGATGCAATCTATCGACAGTGAGGAGCATTGCAGCTTGTCTGGAAGATAAGATGAGAGTCTTCAGCCTTGACCTTCCCGGTCATGGGAAATCAGAGGAACCGAGGGAGATTTGGGGAACAAAAGATTTTGCCAACCTTGTGGGTAAATTTGTGGAAATGTTAGGTTTGAAGCGTCCTTCGCTTATAGGCCATTCCTTCGGGGGCCGGACCTCAATAGCTTATTGTGCCGGAAATCCCGAAATAGAAAAAGTGGTTTTGGTAGATTCAGCGGGCATAAAGCCATACCGGTCTTTAAGTTATTACTATAAGGTCTATTCTTATAAAGCTCTTAAAAAACTTGCAATTTTATTAAAAGGCGAGGAAAAGGGGAAAGAATTAATAGAGAGGGCATTAAAGAAAAAGGGATCAGCCGATTATCAAGCTGCCTCGCCTAAGATGAGAGCTATTATGAGCCGGTGTGTTAATGAGGACTTAAAGCCACTATTGCCTCAGATTAAATCTCCAACTTTGCTTATATGGGGCCAAAACGACACAGCCACTCCCCTACGTGATGCAAAAATTATGGATAAGTTGATACCTGACTCCGGTCTCGTGTGTTTCTCAAACTGTGGTCACTATAGTTTTCTTGACAACCCACATCAATTTAGGGCCGTAGTCCGTTCATTTTTTGGTTTATGACTGCTTATTTAATTGTTATTTACTGTATCTGTGGCATATATATGGTGTTCAATTTCAAGCACGATATCCATATGCTTCAGCAAAACAGCTATAGGCTACCCCGATATTGGCGATATCTTCAGAAAAACGATGTCGGGAATTCCTGGCGGCTCGTAGATGTCGCTATGATTTTTATAGCCCTCTCCAGGTTGCTTGATTTCAGGTTGACAGTATTTCTTGTTGCGTTGCTCTCTGTATACAAAATCGGGGCAATTTTGAAAAAAAAGCATAAAAAACCGTTGGTATTCACCCGCCGAGTCTGGAGAATTTACATTGTAACGGGATGTATCGGTGTGGGTCTTTATTTATGGGCAATCTTTAAATTGGGCTTCATAGCTGATGCATGGGGTTATTATATGGGACCCACTCTTACGGTATCAATCCTACTTTTGATGACTATTTTCTCCTGGTTTATTGTGATTATAGCTGTGATCATTCTCATTCCGGTAGAAAAACTTATAAATAAAAAATATTGGAACGAGGCTTCAAGGATATTAAGCTCTATGCCCAATTTGAAGGTGATTGGAATTACGGGCTCTTACGGGAAGACAAGCACCAAACATTATCTAGAGCGGATCTTAAGTGAGAAATATGATGTGGTGATCACACCGGGAAGTTATAACACAACCTTGGGAGTGATCCGTACAGTCAGAGAAATTCTTAAGCCTTATAACCAGATTTTCATTTGCGAAATGGGGGCAAAGCAAAATGGTGATATCGAAGAAATATGCCGATTGGTAAAGCCTGAAATGGGTATAGTTACGGCAGTTGGCCCCATGCATCTTGAGACCTTCAAGACTATCGAAAACGTAAGGAAAACTAAATTTGAGTTGATTGATAGCCTGCCGGAAGATGGTCTGGCGGTCGTCAACGATGATTTTGAATTTTGCAGAAACCGCGATGTAAAAAATGTAACTTGCAAGCGTTACACCACAGAAAATAACCGTATTGGGAAGGATGATTATTGGGCTGAGGAAGTGAAATATTCCAGAAATGGCACAAGTTTCACCATAAGATCCAAAGATGGGTATGCCATAGAACTTTCCACACGTCTTTTAGGAGCCTGCAATGTTTCCAACATAATGGCCGGAGTTATTGTGGCAAGAAGCCTCGGTCTCTCGGAAGAAGAGATTAAAAGAGGTGTAGCTGGGATTGAACCTGTAGAGCACAGGCTCAGTATGAAACACACGCCTGGAGGGGTGACAATACTCGACGATGCTTTCAATTCCAATCCTGAAGGATCAAGAATGGCTCTGGAAGTGTTGAAAGACTTCAAGGAAGGTAAAAGAATAGTTGTGACACCGGGAATGGTGGAATTGGGTTCAAAACAATATGAAGTTAATGAAAAGTTTGGGGAATATATAGCCAGGAGTTGTGATATCGCTATTGTTGTGGGTCGTTATAACCGAGAGTCAATCATTGCGGGAATTGAAAAAGGAAAGTTCCCCGGAAAACTTTATGAGGTAGACAGTTTCGAAGAAGCCCAAAAACTGGTAAACCCCATGTTACAGTCCGGAGATACAATCCTCTATGAGAATGACTTACCTGATTCTTTCAAATGATGGGAGATCGTTAATTGACCTCTGCTATCTTAGACCCAAGATTATTTGATATGTAGTATCTGATTTCTATGTCCGATGGTTGGTAGAGAGATATGGATCCAAGAAAGTCCTTTCTCGTCGATTAGTTGGCCTACTGTGATTTCTCCTAACAGCAACATTCTGCATATTAAATCCCAAAGGAGAGTGTTGTCGTGACAAGAGATGTCGGCAGCTTCTCCAAAGAGATGCTGAGAGGTTTTAGCCCCTCCTACAGCATTGTTTAAACGTCGGGATCTGAAAGCGCTTGTCACCCGGAGAGGAGCTCCAAGCCTGTCGCGGATTGGTTGCAAGATCTTTTGGCATAGATTTTTAAGATTTTCCAATTGGGCAGTATCCGGAGTGTTATCGATGCCACGAAGTCTGGCGGTTGGAGAATAGATCATTTCCTCAAGAGTGAAATTTTGAGATAGGTTCATAAATTAAAATTCATTTATTTCGCAGCAAAACTATACCTATATCACTGGAGGAAAGTGTTATTCTGAGATCCAATGCACTGAAGAGTGAGGAGGTCAGTAAAAAAACTTGTATTTATAATTGATTTTTAGAATAAATTAATTAACTTTCAAGTGGAAAAATAAAACTCCCATTACTATGATAAGAATTAATTGTTTCATATCGGTTAGCGAAGAAAAGCGGTCCGAAGTTTTGGAAGCTGCCAAACGTCTCACATCAGCATCTCAACAACAGGATGGTTGTATAGCCTATGATATATTTGAGAGTGCCACTCGAAGAAATGTATTGATGATATGCGAAACCTGGCGCGACCAAGCTGCATTGGATGCACACTCCAATTCAAAAGTGTTTCACGACGAAGTCTCGATCTTACATTCAAATGCTGAAATGAAATTGGAGACCTTCAAATTCTAATCATAAAGACTAATCATGAAAGACACTAAACAGCCTTTGTTTGAAGATGTAAGGATACAATTTGATGCCCAATATCCCGACTATCCAAAATTTCAAGAGGGTATCCGAAGAGCACCCGACAGAGGATACACACTTTCAAAAGAAAAGACAGTTACAGCTCTTAAAAACGCATTGAGATATCTTCCTCCCGAGCTTCATGAAAAGGCAGCTCCGGAATTTCTTGAGGAATTGAAAACGAGGGGCCGTATTTATGCCTATAGATGGAGACCTGAGGGAGATCTAAAAGCTAAGCCAATTGACGAATATAAGGGGAAATGTCTTGCCGGGAAGGCCTTTCAGGTTATGATCGACAACAATCTATGTTTCGACATCGCTCTTTATCCCTATGAACTTGTCACATACGGGGAGACAGGACAGGTTTGTCAAAACTGGCTCCAATATCGTTTAATAAAGAAATATCTGGAGGAAATGACCGACGAACAGACTTTAGTGGTAGAGTCCGGCCATCCTCTAGGTCTCTTCCCCTCTAAGAAAGATGCACCAAGGGTTATTATCACGAATGCCATGATGGTTGGAATGTTTGATAATCCAAAAGATTGGCATGAAGCCATGCAGATGGGAGTTGCCAACTATGGACAAATGACTGCCGGGGGATGGATGTATATCGGCCCCCAAGGTATTGTTCATGGCACCTTCAATACCCTCCTGAATGCTGGAAGGATGCAATTGGGTATACCTCCTGAAGGCGATCTACGAGGCCACTTGTTTATTTCATCCGGACTGGGAGGAATGAGCGGGGCACAACCTAAGGCTGCAGAAATTGCCGGAGCGGCAGCTATAATCGCCGAGGTCGATCCATCCAGGATTGAGACTCGCAGGAAACAAGGGTGGGTGAAGGAAGTAACCGATTCGATACCCGAAGCCTTTAAGCTTGCCAAGGAAGCGATGGACAAAAAAACACCTACATCCATTGCATATCAAGGAAATGTGGTAGACTTGCTCGAATATGCCGTAGATCACGACATACCGGTAGAACTCTTGAGCGACCAGACATCCTGCCACGCGGTTTATGAGGGTGGATATTGTCCGGCAGGGCTGACCTTTGAAGAACGCACCCGGCTTTTGCATGACAATCCTGAAGAATTCAGGAAAAGGGTGGACGACTCCCTGCGCAGGCATTATGAGGCTATCAAAGCTCTTACGAAAAAAGGGACCTATTTCTTTGATTACGGCAATTCCTTCATGAAGGCAATTTATGACGCCGGGGTCAAGGAAATCAGCAAGAATGGCATTGATGAAAAAGATGGATTTATATGGCCTTCCTATGTAGAAGACATAATGGGCCCCATGCTTTTTGATTTCGGTTATGGTCCCTTCCGATGGGTATGCCTGAGCGGCAAGCCGGAAGACTTGGCAAAGACCGACAAGGCAGCAATGGATTGTATCGACGTAGACCGTAGAGGCCAAGACCGTGACAACTATAACTGGATCCGCGATGCTGAAAAGAATGCTCTTGTGGTTGGCACCCAGGCCAGGATTCTTTATCAAGATGCCATGGGTCGCCTTAATATCGCTTTGAAATTTAATGATATGGTAAGGAAAGGGGAAGTCGGCCCAATTATGCTCGGAAGAGATCATCATGACGTCAGCGGCACAGATTCTCCATTCCGGGAAACTTCAAATATCAAAGACGGATCCAATGTGATGGCTGATATGGCAGTGCAATGTTTCGCCGGCAACTGCGCTCGGGGCATGAGCCTAGTGGCGCTCCATAACGGGGGTGGCGTAGGCATAGGAAAAGCCATTAATGGAGGCTTCGGCATGCTGCTCGACGGCTCGGAACGTGTGGACGAAATATTGAGAAACGCAATGCTTTGGGACGTTATGGGAGGAGTGGCTCGTCGTTCTTGGGCTCGAAATGAAAATGCGATGTCGACAGTCAAGGAATGGAATGAAACTCAAGGTAAGAACGGTTTCTGCATTACAGAACCTTTCCTTTCTCCTGAAGGCTACGTTGAGACTCTCGTGCTTTGATTATAATTAAGACTCCAACAACTTAAAAAATTACAACTCATTACATATCCATGAAACAGATAATAGAATGTGTGCCGAATTATAGCGAAGGCCGCGATAAAGAAAAAATGGAAAAGATCCTCGATTGCTTTCGAGGGAAAGAGGGAATAAAACTCCTTGACTATAGCAACGATATCAACCACAACCGAATGGTTGTCACTCTAGTAGGAGAATACGAACCATTAAAAAATGCCGTCGTAGAGTCAGTGGGCAAGGCCGTGGAACTCATAGACTTGAACCAACATGAGGGGCAACATCCAAGAATGGGAGCTGTAGACGTGATACCTTTTATTCCCATTAAAAACGCTACTATGGAGGAGTGTATAGAGCTTTCCAAAGAAGTGGGTCGGGAAATAGCTGAAAAATATGATTTTCCGGTATTCCTCTATGAGAAGTCTGCTACCGCTCCCCATAGAGAAAATCTGGCAGCTATACGTAAAGGAGAGTTCGAAGGTATGGCAGAAAAAATCCATGAACCTGAATGGCGACCGGATTTCGGACCTGCTGAACGCCACGCCACCGCCGGCACTGTAGCTGTTGGTGCGAGAATGCCTTTGGTGGCATATAATATTAATTTAAACACAAATCGATTAGATATTGCTACCAACATTGCTAAAAAAATCCGCCATATCAATGGAGGTTTCCGCTTTGTCAAAGCCATGGGAGTGGATCTGGAAGACAGAGGAATCGTTCAGGTCTCTATCAATATGACAGATTTCACACGCACAGCCCTTTATCGAGTGTTTGAGACTGTGAAATTCGAGGCTCAAAGATGGGGCATCACGATTGCAGGAAGCGAAATCGTTGGGCTGGTGCCTCTTGCAGCAATAGTGGACACAGCTGAATATTATCTGGGATTAGAAAATTTCTCAATCGATCAAGTGCTTGAAGCAAAGTTATGATAAAAAGATAATTCGCTTCATGGGAAATTTAATTATAGAAAATGCGAGGATAATCACTCCTCTTGGCAATAAATCAGCCAAGGGGAGTGATATGTCTAAATTGTCGGACACTCCGGATTCACATATTGTTATCACCGACGGAAGAATAACCTATGTTGGGAACAAGGAAGGGATGCCAAAACCTGATCAACCTGAAAAATATAAAACAATCTCGGCTAATGGTAATGTTGTGATGCCGGGATTCGTTGATTCCCACACCCACATGCTCTTTGGAGGATTCCGTCCGGATGAATTTGAATGGAGGCTGAAGGGTGATTCCTACATGTCGATTATGGAACGCGGAGGGGGCATTCAATCCACCGTGGATTCCACAAAGAAAGCTTCTGACTATCATTTAGTCAACAAGACCTTCTGGTTTTTGAAAAGAATGAGCGAGATGGGAGTCACCACCGTTGAAGCCAAAAGCGGATATGGTCTTGACAAAAAGACTGAATTGAGAATGCTTCGACTCCTGGATTACATCAACAAACAATCAGACAAATTCATTGATATTGTCACTACATTTATGGGGGCACATGCCATACCTCCAGAATATAAAGGTAGGACCTCTGAATATGTTGACGTATTAATCTCGATGCTGCCCGAAGCAAAAGAATATGCTGATTTTTGCGACGTCTTCTGTGAAAAAAATGTTTTTGAAATAGAGGATTCAAGACGACTCTTGAATGCTGCCAAGGAGCATGGATTTAAACTAAAACTCCATGCTGATGAAATAGTGACACTGGGAGGAGGAGAGTTAAGTGCGGAGGTCGGAGCAATTTCGGCTGACCACCTTCTTCACGTTAGCGATGAAGGAATCAGACAAATGGCAGATTCGGGAGTTGTGGCAACCTTATTGCCGCTTACCGCATTTGCCTTAAAAGAACCCTATGCTCCTGCACGTAAATTTATTGATGCCGGATGTGCTGTGGCCCTTGCCACAGATCTAAATCCCGGGAGTTGTTTCTCGGGTTCTATCCCCCTAACTATTGCCCTTGCTTGTATCTATATGAATATGAGCATAGAAGAAACAATAACTGCTCTGACTCTTAACGGAGCTGCAGCATTAGATATGGCTGATGAAATAGGCACTATAGAAGTTGGGAAAAAAGGAAATCTTATAATGCTTTCTACCGATAACTATAGGGTTCTCCCCTATTATGTCGGGATGAATTGTGTGACCACCACTGTCTTTGATGGTGAAATAGTGTATGATGCACGTTAAAACCTATAAACCATAAATATCAAATACTACCATGAAACTACAAGACCTTACAATAAAAGAATTTCTAGAAAAAACTTACGGCAAAGACCCGGTGCCGGGAGGAGGTAGCGTTTCAGCCCTCTGCGGTGCTCTGGCAGCTTCTTTGGGAGAAATGGTGACTGCCCTAACTATCGGGAGAAAGAAATATGCGGATGTAGAAGAGGAGATGCTTCAATATGCACCACAAATGGAACTTGCCCGCAGGAAATTCCTTGATTTTATAGATGAAGATGCCGAAGCGTATCAGTTAGTATTTAATTCCTATAAACTCCCCAAAGAGACTGAAGAAGAAATAGCTTTAAGGAATTCAGAGATTCAAAAGGCCACACTTCAGGCTGCGATGGTGCCTTTAAGAGTCGCTGAAACAGCTGTGGGAATAATGTCGACCATTTTTGAAATTGGGAGCAAGGGAAACAGGAATGCAGTCACCGATGCCTGTGTAGCCATGATGTGTGCCCGCACGGCTGCCCTGGGTGCAATCCTCAACGTGAGAATCAATCTCTCAGGCCTCGATGATAAGGAAAAAGCAAAAGAATTGGAAAACCGTTGCATGGCGCTTATAGATGAAGCCCAAGTGAAGGAGGCTTCTTTGCTCGATACTGTCACTTTTTAACATTATATTTATTTGAAAATCCCACCTTCAATTCAACTTTGAATTTTGGCCATGGAAAAACTTGAATATTTCGAAATTGGGAGTTGCGATCTCACATACTCCCTGGTGGAAGAAATCTTAAAAAGCGGATGCAAACTAAAACTTTCCGAAGAGGCACGCCTCAATATAAAAAAATGTCGTGACTTCTTAGACAAGAAAACAGATGAAAACACCGTGCCTGTTTATGGTGTCACCACCGGCTTCGGTTCTCTTTGCAATAAACATATTTCTCGCGACGAATTGACAACTCTACAGGAAAATCTTATAAAGAGCCATTCGTGCAGCGTGGGTAAACTAATAGACAAAGTTGTCATAAAACTCATGATGATGCTGAAGGCCCATGCTATATCTTTGGGATATAGCGGTGTCCAGTTGTCTACTGTTGAACGTATACTTGATTTCTATAATAATGACATTTATCCTGTGGTCTACGACCGTGGATCATTGGGAGCATCAGGCGATTTGGCCCCGCTTGCCAATCTCTTTCTTCCCTTGATCGGAGAAGGAGAAGTGATCTATCAAGACAAGAGGATGACAGGCAAAGAGATACTGGAACTATTTGGCTGGCAACCTGTTCGCTTGCAATCTAAGGAGGGTTTGGCATTGCTTAACGGCACGCAGTTCATGAGTGCCAATGGCATAAAAGCATTGATCGATGGCTGGCACATGGTGAATTGTTTCGATCTTTTTGGAGCCATGAGCCTGGAGGCTTACGACGGGCGTATCGAACCATTTTGGGATTGTATCCAACAAGTAAGACCCCATCCGGGACAGATTGAAACAGGAAGAATATTCAGAAAAATTCTTGATGGAAGCCAGATAATCAAACAAGAGAAAGAACATGTGCAAGACCCCTACTCTTTCCGTTGCATTCCCCAGGTGCATGGAGCTGTAAAAGATGCCATGCGCCATGTCACCGAGGTGCTCCATATAGAAATTAATTCCGTCACGGATAATCCCACTGTTTTCCCTTATCAGGATATGGTGGTTAGCGGAGGAAATTTCCATGGAGAACCAATTGCTCTTGTGTTTGACTATATGGGAGTCGCTCTCCATGAACTTGGAAATATCTCGGAACGCCGGGTTGCACAATTGATCCTTGGCAAGAGGGGCTTGCCTGAATTCCTTGTAGCCAAACCAGGTCTTAATTCCGGCTTCATGATACCACAATATGCGGCAGCTGCATGTGTCAGTCAAAATAAAATGTATGCATGGCCAGCTTCATGCGATTCAATTGTGAGCTCAAACGGACAGGAAGACCTGGTGTCGATGGGTGGCAATTCCTCTACAAAGCTACACAAAATCATAGATAATCTAAAGATTATCGCGGCTATTGAACTTATGAATGCCGCTCAGGGGATAGATTTTAGAAGACCCTTGAAATCGTCGCCTCTCATCGAGAACATAATGGAAAATTATAGGAAGGCTGTGCCGTTTGTTGAAGAGGATGTTGTCATGGAAGATTATATCAAAAAGACAATGGAATTCCTTGACACTTTTGATATAGTGATAGAATAAAACATTTTGTTAGAGACCATCAATTAAAATCAATAGGAATTCGCGGGATAGACTCAGCTATTTTGCCACATAGTTGCATCAATAATTATTTAAATTTGCACAAATAATCATTATGGAAGCAACTACACAGACTGTCCATTCCCATTCTCATAAAGACATCTCATGTCATTGCAACAATTGTCATAAAGAATGGTGGCGACCCTTTATAGGGGTTGGTATCTCTCTGGCTTTGCTGATTGCCGGTTTGATACTTGACCATTATCATGATTTCATGACTACTACCACATGGGCTAAACCTTTGTGGTATTTCGTCGCATTTTTGCCGGTGGGGTTTCCAGTTGTTAAAGAGGCAATAGAGGGAATGGCTCAGAAGGATTATTTCAATGAGCTGACCCTCATGGCTATCGCCTGTATCGGGGCTTTCTGCATAGGAGAATATGCTGAGGCCGTTGGAGTGATGCTTTTCTATTGTATCGGAGAAACGCTAGAAGACAGAGCCGTAGACAGAGCTACAAAAGATATTTCAAAACTTCTTGAAATAAAAGCTGAGATAGCTCGGTTGGTCAAAGATGGGAATCTTATCGTTGTCAAGCCCGAAGAGGTAAATGTAGGGGACATTATAGAAGTGCACGCCGGAGAACGTGTGCCCCTTGATGGAGTGATGGTATCTGAAGAGGGCGGTATGTTTGACACAGCCGCGCTTACAGGCGAGAGTTTGCCCAGAGACATCGAGAAGGGGGAGGAAGTGCTCGCCGATATGATATCCTCAAGTTCTACTGTGAGGATAAAAGTCAGCCGTCCGGTAAGTGATAGCGCGGTGTCTCGAATTTTGGATCTTGTTAAAAACGCACAGGCCAAGAAGGCGAAATCTGAGGTGTTTATCCGAAAGTTTTCCCGTATTTACACTCCTGCAGTCACTATACTCGCATTTTTAGTGGTTGTGTTCCCCTATTTCATATCTCTCATTAATCCTTCTTTCCATTATGTTTTTAGCGATTGGCTTTATAGGGCATTAGTCTTTTTAGTGATTTCTTGCCCTTGTGCTTTGGTCATCAGCGTTCCTCTAAGTTATTTCGCTGGTATCGGAGCAGCATCGCGTCAAGGAATTCTTTTTAAAGGAGGGAATTACTTGGAGAGCATAAAAAACGTGAATGTTGTGGCCTTCGATAAGACCGGGACTTTGACCACAGGAAGTTTCAGTGTAGATCAAACCGTGGCTGCAAACGGAATAAGCAAGGAAGAGCTTCTTAGATTATTGGCCTCTGCTGAGTCCAATAGCACCCATCCATTAGCTAAAGCTATAGTGGCTTATAGTGAAAAGGAGAAAATCGCCATACCGTCACCTGAGAGTGTTAAAGAAATTGCGGGAAAAGGGACTCAAGCCATAGTCGAGGGTAAGACACTATTAGCCGGGAATTTGAGGCTAATGAAGGATGAAGGGATTGCTTATCCCACAGAATTAAACTCCAATACCTCAACTATTGTGTCCTTAGCAATCGATGGAAAATTTGCAGGCTATGTAACTCTCTCCGATGTTCCCAAAGATGATGCAGAAGCAACAGTAAAGGGTCTTCGAAATTTGGGAGTAGACAAGGTTGTCATGCTCTCCGGCGATAGAAAAGAAATTGTGACCAAATATGCCGACATGCTTGGAATACAACATGCCTATGGGGAACTTTTACCACAAGACAAGGCCGAATATGTTGAAAAGATTTCCAAGACTCCCGGTAAAAAAATTGCTTTTGTTGGTGATGGGATGAACGATGCTCCGGTGCTTGCCATCAGTAATGTCGGGGTAGCAATGGGGGGACTTGGCTCCGACGCTGCAATAGAAAGCGCAGATCTCGTGATCCAGACCGATAAACCATCAAAAATGGTGACAGCGATTAAAATAGGACGCTACACCCACACTATCGTGCTGGAAAATATCATAGGAGCTCTTATAATAAAAGTAGCCATCCTGACGCTTGGAGTCATAGGTTTTGCATCTCTATGGGCAGCTGTCTTTGCTGACGTTGGAGTGACAATGCTCGCTGTCTTGAATTCTATGAGAGTCTTATGGCATAGATATTAAAATAAGGTATTGGCATAGATTCATTTGTGAACTTTTTGTGGCACAATATTTGTTTTATTATTATAAAACATTTATTTATGCCAGAAAAAACCTCCCCACAACAAATATTCAATCAGATTAACCAGCTTATAAATTCTTCACGTTTCAACGAAGCTTTCTTGCTTTTGAGAAGAAATATGCAGAAGATCCCCTCTATGGGATATGAGCTGCAGAAGATGGAAGAATCTGAGTCGACTTATAAATATCTTCTTGATTATATAGCCTCGGGCCATCAGGATCCGTCGCGTAAAGAGGTGATAGAACAAATTCGAGACTCTCTTTATAGAGCTAATGAACACCTTTTAAGGGAATGTCGCATTATCGACAGTTCAGATATTTATTCATCCACCCGAAGGATGAAAATCTTGAAAAATGCTTCAATAAATTCTCTCGTTGAGGATTTTCTCAATGCCTATCAAGAAGACAATCCTGAAGGGTCGACAGAAACTGAAATAAAAGTTTCACAAAATCAGGCAAACGCCATCGATGAAATATTCAATTATGTTTGGACGATGTCTTCTTCGCCTTCTTCAGAATATGAATCTCTCGGAGATATTTTGTCGTCGGAATCTATTCCTGAATATCTTAAATTATCGATAGTTTCAGCCATTATTTTAGGTCTGACGGAATATTTCGAACCGGAGGCTTATGAATTATTGCTATCCGTTTACGAGAATAGCCATTCAACTTCTTTACAAGCCAGGGCAATCACTGGAGTCATTCTCATTTCTCTTCTCCACTCAGGGAGATTGAAAGGAAATATTAATCTAAGGTCGCGCCTTCTTTTGACCATAGATGATGAAAACCTCCGAAAGATGGTGAAGGAGGTTTTGATGAATATCGTCAAAACTTACGACACTCAGCGCATTGACAATAAAATGCGTAACGAATTGATACCGGGTCTTATGAAACTGAAACCGGAAATCATCAATAAAATAAGAAATCTATCTGAAGATTCTGATAATTTTCTATCAGAGGCCAACCCAGACTGGGAAGAACTTTTAGAAAATTCAGAGATAGGCGACAAACTTCAGGAAATCAACGAAATGCAATTAGAGGGCGCCGATGTGATGGTTACAGCCTTCTCCAATTTGAAAGGTTTCCCATTTTTCAGTAAGGTGTCAAACTGGTTTCTTCCTTTAATACCCGGATATTTTGAATTTGAAAATCTGCCTCTTGATAAGAATGGAGAGACTTTTGAGCGCCTGAAGGGAGTAATGTGTGATAGCGACCTCCATTCTTTTCTAATTTCGATGAAATCTATGCCTGAAGCTCAAAGTGGCCTAATGATTTCAAATATGGAAAAACAGATAAAAGAAGTAAAGGAGGCTATGTCTGACTCCATTGGCGAAAGTGAAAGCGATATTTTGAATAAAAAAATCAGACAAACCCTCCAAGACCTTTATCGTTTTTTTAAATTTTTCCGTAAGAAAGATGATTTTAAAGATCCTTTCGCCGCTCCATTCCTGGCTTCCCACGTCAAACCATTGATAAAAGCCTTAGGCGTGGATTCTGAAGATATAAGGCTGTTAGGTGAATTTTATTTCCAAAAGAAATATTATGATGAGGCTGCGGGAATGTTCGAACTTTATGACGAACTTGAAGCCGATGATTTCACTCTATGGGAAAAAATCGGTTTCAGCCATGACAGAATGAATCGTCCGGAGCAAGCCGTGATATGGTATAAAAAAGCCGAAATTGTTGATGCCGACAATCCCTGGCTGCATAAAAAAATTGCTGTAGCTCTAAAAAATGCGGGAAAGGCAGAAGAGGCTAAAATTTATTATGAAAAAGCCTTGGAAAACGATCCGGAAAATTATCATTTGTTGTTGAGTGCAGGGCAATGTTTTCTTGACACCGGTGAATATGATAAAGCCCTATCACATTTCTACCATGCCAATTATATCAAACCGGAGAAGCGGAGCGTGAAAAGAGCCCTAGCTTGGGCTGAGATGATAGCCGGTCATCATGATAAGGCTCTTCCCATATTCAAAAATCTCACTGAGGATGAAAAGGCTGATAAATCAGATTTCTTGGCAGCGGGCCATTCAGCAATGGCTGTAGGGGATTTTAAATCTGCAATTTCCCACTATAAGAAATTTATCTCTTCGTCTTCTGAGCAAGAAATCAAATCCCTTGTGGTAGCCTTTAGAGATGATGCAGAATTGATGAAAAAATTAAATATCCCGGTTGAAGATATGCGAATTGTAGTAGACAAAATTCGCTACGACAAGTAATATTTTAAGCGGATGGATGAAAAAATTACAGAGATAGGGATCTATCTCTTTAATTCTTTTTCAATAGCAGCGACTGAGTCGGCAAGGTCTTTGGTGAAATTGATGCGGTCTTCCACCTGTTGGATTCCATGCAACACAGTCGTATGGGTGCGATTGAGTTTTTGTCCTATAGCCGTTGATGATAAAGATGTTAGTTTCTGGCTTAGATACATTATAATCTGGCGTGCATCAGAAACGTCTCTGAGCCTTGATTTCGAGAATATTCTATCAGGATTTATATTGAAGAAATCGGCAGTGGTTTCCACAATCATTTCAAAGTTAATCACTTTCTGAGGCTTCGGCTTAACCATGTGTTTCATCACACTGCGGGCTAAATCAACCGTGATTGGGCAGTTAAGAGTGATGGACCGAGTCAATATACCCATGACAATTCCCTCAAGTTCACGAACTGAACCGGTTGAATATTCAGCGATAAGATTTATCACCTCTTTAGAAAGGCCCAGTCCATTTTTTGCAGCCTTGAATTCAAGAATTTTTTTCTTAAGATTTAAATCCGGTTTCTGAAGTTCTTCCGTCACTCCCCATTTAAATCTATCAATCAATCGATCGGCAATGCCATCTAATTCTATGGGACGACGGTCGCATGTGAATATAATCGCTTTGCCGTTTTGATGAAGATGATTGAAGATTGCGAAGAGGGCATCTGTGGTTCCGGATTTATTGCTAAGCTCCTGAAGGTCGTCGATTAATAAGACATCCATCTGTTGGAACCATTGGATGAAATAGGGAACTTCCTTCTTTAAAGCCGCATTCTGATAAAGTTGCTGGAATTGACGAAGGGTCACGAAACTGACTTTAGCATTCGGACGCGTTTCCTTCACTCTGATTCCAATTGCCTGGATCAAATGGGTCTTCCCCACTCCCACTTCGCCATAAAGGAAGAAGGGATTAAAATCATTTTTGCCGGGATCATTGGCAATATATTCAGCAATTGTAAAGGGAAGTTTATTGCTGTCGCCCACACAATAATTTTCAAAGGTCAGGGCTTCGTTAAGCTGAGGATCGAAAGTGGGCTTTGAAGATTTAGCATCAAGAATGGGACTTGGAGCCTGGAGCGATTGTGTGTATCGGCTCTTGATTACGGGACTCTGTTTTGTGGCTGAAATCTTCACCTTTGAGTCTTTGTCATGGTTGACAATTTCTACCTCATAGATTAATTTCACCTCCTTGCCAAAGATTTTATGGAGCGAAGAGGTCAGGATATTATAAAATTCCTCCTCATATTTTTCCACAAAAAATTTCGAAGGCAATTGCAAAGAAAGTTGATTATTTATAAAAGACACAGGCTTAGCGACTCCGAACCAAGTGCGGGCACGGACTTCGCCAATATTATCGGTGATAATCTCTACCACCTTTTGCCATTTATCTTTGTAATCAGCTTTCATGGATTTTTTCGAAACGGGTTACAAAATAAGCTCAAAAAAAATTCAAAAAAAAGTGGTTTTCCTATTGCAAAATTCGTTTTTTTTTTAGTGTTATGTATCTCAACATTTTATAGTTAGCGTTAAAATTCTTAAAATTTTTAGTTGCTGATTTTATGGGCTTTCCGTGGCGAAATGTTAAGGGGGCCTCACAGACCCCCTCATTTCGATTTAACCCCTCGGAAGGATAAATGTCTATTTTAAAAATTTTGTGACCTCTAAAGCAATTTTATGCTTATATAGCGCTTCGGATTTTTCTTAATGTCTAAAATCAAGGAGTCGATATCAGCTGTCAGTCGGTTTATTCGGTCATAGAGTTCGGAATCCTGAGTAAGCTCTCCCAGAGTGGAATTGGGATTATTAAGATTTGACGTGAATTTAACAAGATTACCCGTCAGTCCGTTGACATTCTGCATCGTCTCCTTTAAAGGAAGCCGGTTGAGTTCCGAGGATAATAGGGTAAGATTTGCTGTGATAGAGTCTAAATTTACAACCGCTTCATTGGCTCCTCTAATCAAGCCCGGAACTTGACGCTCCATAAGCACGTCAAGATTGCGACTGGCTGAAGAAACATTGGCTGTTATTGTCTCAAGATTTTTTATTGAGGCAACCAAGGCAGGATCAGATGCAAGACGATTGACAGACAAAAGAAGGCTGTCGATTTGTGGCATGATTGAGCTGACAGCCGGCAAAATCTCATCGCTTAGACTCGACATCAAATCGGGAGACATGCCCGATTCAACTACACCTCCCACAGGCAACATCTCTTGACTGCTCCCTAATTTTATCTCTACGAAACTTCCGCTCAAAAGAGTGCTTCCTATCAAAGCTTTTGAATCTGAGGGGAGATGCAAGTTCTTATTTAGAGCCAGCAAAACCTCAATTTTTCCGGGATTTTCATAATTGAAATTAATCTCTCTGACCTGCCCAACCTTAAAACCATCTATTAAGACAGGGGCAGCTACTTCCAGACCTGACACGTTTTCATATTGGGCTACATAAAAATTCGCAGGCCTAAATAAGTTGATACCTTTCAGAAATTCTATGCCGAAACATAAAATCAAAATGGCTATAGCAACGCAAAAGCCTATGATCACTTCCTTGGTAAATATCCTTTTCATATTATCTTGTTTTTCTTGCCACTGGACTTTATAAAGCTTTCCTCAAAAAAATATTTTTTTCGGAGTTTACCGATTATTACTGGTTATATTCTTAAGATTTATTTCCTGATGGTGACGATAAAAGCATCGGGTATCTTCTTCTTCACGTCTTGTAAGACGGTCTCAAGCTCAGCTTTATCTTCACTCTCTCCATATAAATATTTATAGAAATTATTATCTTTGATAACTGAAATAGGGCTTAGTCCGCAAAATCTCTCGCTATCAGTGTTGAGGAGATCTTTCGACGCCAAGACCTGAACGGCATAAAGCGTAGATAATTTAGTGATTTTTGCATTATGAGCCCCCTTTCTTCTCTCCTTTTTCTGTTGCTTCTCAAGATTCTTTTGGAGCTTTTTAGCCTCTTTTTCCTCCTTTTCTTTTCGTTTCTTCTCAGCTTTCGTCATCTTGGAAGGTGGAGTGTTTTGAGCAGCAGGAGCAAGGTTATCATTAACCTCCATTGAGGCCACTGCATAATTTTTTGACTCCGGAAAAACCAGGCTTGACTCTTCAAAAGATTTATTCATAGAAACCTGCTTAGCCCTTGATGAACGTCGGCGCCTTTCTCCAGATTTCTTAATTCGTGGGGACTCTGTTGATGAAGCAGAAGATTTATGTGTCCTGGTGCGGGCTGTCGCAATGCCGGATGGGGTCGCAATTGTAAAGCTCTCTTCCAAATTGCCCGGATCTCCGGAAATATAAATATCTGCCAGGGATCCACCATCACTTCCCCGCAGGCTCTTACGCCATCCATCCTCATATTTCTCAATGGCTTTGAAAATGGCTTCCGCCATTTCTTTGGCCCCTTTATCGGAAGCCATGTATTTCGCTGATTCCGGATTGCAAATGAAATCCAATTCTATGAGGACAGAAGGCATAGAGGTGGCCCAAAGCACCCAAAATCCTGCTTGATGCACTCCCCTGTCTTTTCTTCCTGATTTGACTAGCTCTTTTTCAACCGTTTCGGCAAACATTATGCTTTGACTCAAATTTCTTTTCTGAGCCATTTCGAAAATGATGTAACTTTCGTCTTTTTGGGGATCAAATCCACTATATTTCTGGGCGTAATCTCTTTCAAGCTCTATGACAGAGTTCTCTCTCATTGCCACCTCAAGATTATTTTCATCTTTATGGAGGCCGAGGGTATAGACAGAACTTCCAGCTACTGTCTTCCGATTACGATTCCTTTTATCTACGGAATTAGTATGGATGGAAATAAAAAGATCTCCCCGAGCCTTATTTGCTTTATCGGCTCTTTGTTGAAGAGTCAGGTAAGAGTCCCCCTCACGGGTCATCACTACTGAAGTGTTTTTCAATTTTTTCTTAATCAAAGCTTCCAATTGCTTCGCAACTTTCAGATTGATATTTTTTTCCATCACACCATTGTCGGAGGCGCCGATGTCTTTGCCACCATGGCCTGCATCTATGACAACGGTGAATTTTTTGTCATCCAAACCTTTAGCTACCGTAACATTCCCAAAAAGAATGGACAAAGTAGCCAGAAGAAGGACTATATATATTTTTCTTATTAGCATTCGTTGTTAGAATTTAACCCCAAAATTACTTAAAAATTCCCGTTCCTTTGTAATTTTGCTCCTATGTATTTTGCATCCCAAGAATTCTATAATTTCATAGAGAGTCAAAGAGGTGAAGACCCCCTAAAATTAAGATTATCAAAATCTTCGGAAAATTTCGACCGGGAGTTCGCCATAATCCAGATTGAATGTAGGAAAAAATGTAAACAGAAATTGGCTTTTTTCACTTCTGAGAGCCGGTTTCTGTTTCCCGATTCGGTTAGCGCCCGTCAAGCTTCGCATCAGGCTATTGCACGTTTTCATTCAGCGCTTCTGGATTCGGAGAGAACAATACTCGACATGACTGCCGGACTCGGGATAGATGCCATGACTTTTGCTACTATCCCTCATCGAGAAGTTACAGCAATTGAACTCGACAAGAAAAAAGCGGAAATACTGTGCCATAATGCTGAAGTATTAAATCTAAAAAATTTAAAGGTCATAAATGGTGATTCTATTGAATTTCTTAATAGTAACCAAAAGAATTACGATTTAATTTTTATCGATCCTTCAAGAATAGATAGTAATCACAATCGGGTCTATAACCTTAAGGATTGTGGCCCGGATGTAATTAAATTCCAGGATTTAATTCTCAGTCATGCTCGAAGAGTGTTTATCAAAGCCTCCCCAATGCTTGATATCTCACAAACTATCAAAGATTTTCACAATCTAAGAAGCCTAAGGGCAGTCGGAGTTAAAGGAGAATGTAAGGAAGTTTTAATCGAACTGGCCAGCCCGACTGAACTAACTTTTTCATCGGAAGAAATTATCCTGGAAGCTATAGATCTGGATGGAGACGGAAATATAATCTCCTGTTTCAGTTGCGCTTCCAATATTCCAATTCATAAAATAGAATATGCTTCATCCGATGATTTAAAACCCGGAAACTTTCTTCTGGAACCCTCGGCTATGATGATGAAAATCTCTCCCTGGTCAAGAATATGCGAAGATTTCAAGGCAAAGAAAATAGGCAGATCCTCCCATCTTTTTATTTCAGAAGAAAAGCCCGAGGGTTTTCAAGGTAGAGTCTCCAGGCTTGTTAATGTGATATCAAAAAAAGACCGGAAGAACCTTTTTGGTCTTCCAGCCTCAATAGTGTCGAGAAATCATCCCCTTTCTGCCGATGAAATAAGAAAATCTTACAAACTAAAAGAGGGAGATAATAATTTCATTTATGCTACCCGTCTGAACGACAAACCTATATTAGTCCTTTCAGAAACGATAACCCATAGATAAAACAACCTGACTATTGTTAAGGCTAACTTTTGCCTGGGGAGAAGTTAAGGCAGGATAGGCAGGGTCGGGAGTATACGCATGGTATTCTGAATTCATTCTTTTGTAGACATAAGCAAGGTCTACATAAAAATGGCTATAACGGTATCCAAGTCCACAGGTTATATAATTTGTGTCGTTATCAAACCTGTAGCTCGGAGTCAAACCCGAGGTATATATCACTTCTTGATTATCTTTGGCAACTTTATTTACCGGAGATGAAACATAACTATAGCCGGCTCTTATGCTCAAAGCAGAAATTGGTTTGAATTCCACCCCAACCCTGAAAGTATTAGAAGATTTATAGTAAGTGGCAATGTCAGCATTTTCGTATCCGTAGGGATCGGCAAGGTTAACATAGTTGGCGGGTGCTGAATAGTCCCAAGGATACCATGGATCATACCAACCGTCGTAACCTCCATCGTAATAGTAATTGGGCTCTGAAAAATGCATCTTACCATAATTTGCCCATTCGTAGTCGAACGAAACGATTAGATTGCTACCTAATACGCCGGCAGCGCTCGCAATAATTTTCCAAGGAGTCCGAAGATTATAGCTATTATATCCAGGCACACCATCGTTAGTGACTGCAGTTCCATTTTCAAGACCTGCATAATTATAGTTTACATATCCTCCGAATTCTTCGTTGATATTAAACCAAGTGGGTGTATGGAAAGCAAATCCCAGACGAAATTCTTGCACCGGTTTAAAGATAAGTCCGAATTGATAGTTAAAGCCAGTGCCTCTCATCCGATAGTAGCTATTGAGGTTCCAATCTGCCGCATCCCTTATGAGATTGTTGCTGGCATCAGGCACAAGGGCGTTTTCGAGATTTTCTCCCCAAATACTTGTGAGATTATAATTAAGGTTGATAATGTCGAAATTCATACCCCAATAAACAACGTTGCTTATATTTCCACCAAACGCGATATTAAACTCGCTTTGGCTCCCGCTCTCCTGCATCATAAAGGAACCTCTTCCGGAAGTATTGGCTCCATTCATGTCGTAGTCATCCCATAGTCCATACCAATTTGTTGCTCCTGTTGCAGGGTCTAATTGGGGGGTCATAAGGTATGAGTCATAGCCAAGCACCGTGAGCCACGGGGCGGCATAATAGGATGGTCCGGGATTATAAGGGTCTACTCCCCCACTCCAACTAACATCCCCCTCAGTGACGCCTTCCGCATTGGCAACTCCTGCAATATAATTGCTCATGGAATTCCTTAGAGTGGAGAAATTACCTCCGAAGACTCGATTATAGGTAGTTCCACGATTGAAGGTGAAACCGAAATTGAAATTTGGGAAGGTTTTGCTCGGAAGACGCATTGTCAAAACCGCTCCGATGTTGTTGAGATAGAACTTAGTCTGGTCCATCCCATATTTATTACCTTCGTTCATGACTGATGAACTCTGGGCATCGAGATCGAGTGTGAAACCTACGTCGCTACTCCTGTAGACACCGATTCCGGCAGGATTCTGAGAAAGAGAAGACAAATCGCCGCCCAAAGCACCGAAGGCTCCGGCCATTCCCATGAAGCGTGCAGTGCCTTTCAGATCAGGCTGGGCAATCCCATACGCCCCTATGGCACTCTGGCCGAAGCTCAACCCGGTTGATGCTCCAAATATCGACAATATAATCAGTTGTTTTTTCATTTTCTTCCAATTTATTGAATATTAAGGAATATGGAGAGAAGGGAAGTTTCTATCTATGGCGACCTCCGCCTCCACCTCCGCCGCGGCTACCACCTCCCGTGGAGCGGCTTGCGCCACCGCTTGATCGGCTTGCTCCGGAAGTGCGGCTGCTGGAACCCACACTACGGTTAGAGGTGCGTGAACCTGAGCTCACGCTCTTGTTGTTGGAGCTATTGTTGGAAGAACGATGATTGCCGGTGACTTTCCCTGCCGATTGATTGGATGGAGCCGGAGTGCGGTTGCCAACATTAGCTCCTGAAGCGGGCACAGAGTTTCTTCCGGGAAGCACTCCCGTGCCAGCAGTACGATGGCCGGTTGAACCCGTAGTATTGTATTCCCATCTTCCGTTATTGTTGACAACTCCGGCAGGTCGGCCGTTATTTCCTCCTCCGGGATACCCTCCGATATTTCCACCCCCATTTGGCATGCCGGGACCTCCATTGCCTGAGGGTCTAAAGTTGCCTCCTGCGGGACCACCTCCCATCGCCATATTTCCTCCACGATGCTGAGTGGCAGCGCCCCAGCCGGGTCGCGGGGCCACAGGGCGGTTGCCCCTCGGATTCCAAGAAGCCATTGGACGTGGACCGGGTCCTGGGCCAGGACCCCATCCTGGACCCGGACCGGGTCCCCAGCCTGGGCCAGGACCCCATCCCCAACTCGGCCCTGGGGCCCACCATCCGGGACCCCATCCCCAGTTCCATGCATACCAGGGATTTGTCCAGCCAATGCTCCAACCCCAGCCTCCAACATTGAATCCCCAATACCATGGAGACCAATAGGAACTATAATAAGGCCAGTTCCAACCATAATATCCATAATAGGGGGCAAAAACAGGATAGCCGTTAGAGTTGATAACTATTTCAACATTACCATAGGCATTGGTCAAAACATCGCCTAATGCTGATGCATTATCAACCACTATGGTCGGATTATAATATTTCTGAATCTGCTGAGTATAAACGAAATCCTCGCCATTCTCAACGCCACTGCCTATCGTGTCGATCTGGGATACATAGTACTGACCTCTACGATTGTAGGTATCGACATCCATATTACCCAAATCCGCAATATAGGCCGACTGGGACTGAGCTTGAGTCTGCCTTTGCACTTCTCGACTTGTGGTTTGTGGTGTTGTTGTAGATTTAGCTTTCTTAGGATTATAATAAACGTCGTCGAAATAATCCTGGGAATAAGCGCTTCCCGCTATTGCAAACAAGGCGAGTAATGTGATGTGAAATTTCATGCGTCCCATAATTCTCTTTGTTTACTGGTTGTTTTTTCTTTTGACTAATTAGGAGGACTTTGGTTTATAGGCAATTTTCCAAAAATATGTTAATAGCTCTATAACGCGCTCGAATAATGTTAATAATTATATCTATCCCCCACCCCGAAGGGTCATTAATTAGTAAAGTTACTGATTTTTTCTCTAACCTCAAAATTTGAACCTAAAGAAAAGAGAAGAAAATAGACCGAAATAGGACTATAATCAGATAATTTGATGCTTTTAAAATTTCAGATAAAAATCTTTGCAAAGAATTATATGGTCATCTGTGGGATTTCCATCTTCAAAAAGATTAATATGGGTCACTTCACATGGAGATTCTTCCACCTCTCCCATCTTTTTTAATTCCATCATCACTCTTTTTTCCCGACTCTTGGGATTGTTTCTGATATAACAGAGACGAGTGAGGGATAAGCCGTGAATTTTGCCACACTCAATCGCTCTTTCTGCAAACTCGGTGGGGAAAATCATTGAAAGGCAACCTCCGCTTTTCAATAATTGGGAGCTATTTTCAATTAATGAAAAAATGGAAAGTTCTCCCTGATGTCGTGCTATTTCCCGAGGAGTGGAAGGTCTATCGATTCCTGAATTGAAATATGGAGGGTTACTCACAATTAAATCGTAAAGATTTTCTTTTTGGCAAGTCTCTTTAGGGAAACACTCCCGCTGAACTTTAAGTCGTTGGGACCAGGGTGAGTTTTCAAAATTTTTTCTTGCCTCCTCAACAGAGGATTCGTCAATATCAATTGCCTCTATGAAACTTGTGGGAAATCGTTGTGCTAAAATCAGGGATATTACTCCGCAACCCGTGCCGACCTCAAGGATCTTTTCGCAAACTCTTCCGGCCCAGCATCCCAACAAAACTGCATCGACTCCTATCTTCATAGAAGATTTCCCATGACTGACTTGAAATTTCTTGAATTGGAACACATTTTTATCCATATGTGCAAATATAATCGGAATTATTTAACTTTGTCTTCTCTAAAAGTCGATATAATCATTAAAAATGGCTCCAAGAAAAAACTCTCTTCAAGACAACAATGTATTGATACGTCCTTTGGTGGCGATAAGCCGAATTGTTGTGAGTCCTCAAATTATGCAACCGGTCAAAATAGAAGATGACCAAGTGGATCGTGTCACCAAATTAATGACTGAAAAAACGGAAGTCCTTTTTTTGACAGATACTGTTGAAGAGGGTCAGGAAGACCATAATTTGGTCGACACAGGTGTGCTTTGTGTTGTGGAACGTATGATTCAAATGCCCGGAGCCCCTAATTTAGCTTTTGTAAGACCTTTGGCAAGAGCAAAATTCCTGGGTCTGGTGATAGGCCAAGATGGACCTTACGCAAGATTGACAACTTTAAAAGATATTACCGACCCAAAAATTGTAACCCTTGAAATAAAAGCTCTTGAGGAGAGGATTTCAGAACTCTTTGAAACCATCATGCGCTTTGCCGGCGAACCGGAAAAAGTGGGTGCAAAGAAGATTGTGGAAGACAACTCTTTGTTCCTAACCTCAAGAGTCTACGCTATGACAAATGTGGCTCCATTAGAATGGGAAGATAAGATAGAAATCCTTAAATGTGGCACATTAAAGAAACTTCTTGAAACAGTTGCTGTGATTTTTGATGAAACAGAGCAACGGATTAAACTTCAGGTCTACATCCATGAGAAAACCCATCATGAACTTAGCCAGCAACAGAAGGAAACTTATTTGAGGGCTCATCTTCAAAATGTCAGAGAAGAACTCGGAGAAACCGACCTTAACGACCTGGATGAACTTCAAGCTAAGGCTGCTGATAAGAATTGGAGCAAAGAGGCACGTAAACATTTCGAAAAAGAATTGCAGAAACTTCGGCGATTGAATGTCAACAATCCTGAATATTCAGTGCAATATGCTTACCTTGAAACTCTTCTCGAGCTCCCCTGGAACAATTATAAAAAATCCAAGATTTCTCTAGATAAGGTGGAAGAGGTGTTAAACCGTGATCACTACGGACTCGATAAAGTTAAGGAACGAATAATGGAGTATATGGCTGTGGTCAAACTCCGTAATGATCTGAAGGCACCTATTCTTTGTCTCTATGGCCCTCCGGGTGTAGGGAAAACCTCTATCGGCAAATCAGTGGCCGAGGCTGTTGGCAGAGAATATGCCAGAATTTCTTTAGGGGGAATGCATGATGAAGCTGAAATCCGGGGGCATCGACGCACATATATCGGGGCAATGCCGGGAAGGTTTCTCCACACTCTCTCTAAACTTTCCTCCGGTAATCCGCTTATCCTTCTTGATGAAATCGACAAGGTGGGTAAGGATTATAAGGGCGACCCCTCTTCTGCTCTTCTGGAGGCGCTGGATCCGGAACAAAACAATACATTTCATGATAATTTCATTGATTTCCCTTACGATCTTTCGAAGGTATTGTTTATAGCAACAGCCAACGATCTCTCTTCAATCCCCCCACCATTGAGAGACCGTATGGAGGTTATCGAAATGCCCCCATATTCCAAGGAGGAGAAAAGGGAAATAGCTGTCAGGCACCTTATAAATCAGGCACTGACGGAAAACGGGTTCAAGGAAAATGAAGTGGCATTTACACCGGACGCAATTGATACTATTATCCGGCAATACACTCAAGAAGCCGGAGTGAGACAACTTAAAATGCAGATATCAAAAATAATTCGTAAACTTGCCCTTTTGAAGGTAAGAAAACAAAAACTTCCCGATGAAATCACCGGGAAGCTAGTCTCGCAATTTCTCGACAAGAAAGACTCTTGGCGCAATAGTCTCGGGTTTCGGGGGTAACCTTCCCCTATTTTTTCTTTTATATTACCCCCTTTTTCAATTAGTTTAATCTCACAATTCTTTAAATCCCTTGAGAAATCGTGAGATAGCAAGTTGAGTATTCTCCCTGCTATTAAAACCTGTTAGACGGATAAATCCCTCACCCTCCCTGCCGAATCCTGAACCGGGAGTGGTAGATACCCCACATGTCTCAAGCAATTTCTGGAACGTTTCCGTGGAACTCAAACCATATGGATTTTCGGCCCATACGTAAGGAGAATCCATTGCGCCAAAGACTTTCCAACCACTCTCCTCAAACATTTTTCTGAGTTCCAATGCATTCTCCAAATATTGGTCTGTCATTTCTTTAACTTCTCGGCGTCCATTCTCTGTGTATAAGGCTGCAGCTCCGCATTGGGCTACATAGGAGGCTCCGTTGAATTTAGTGGTCTGACGTCGGCTCCAAAGTGCATTCAGAGTCACAGGTGTTCCATCTTTATAATAGCCCACTATCTCTTTTGGCACTATTGTGTATCCACAACGAACTCCTGTGAAGCCTCCTGTCTTAGAAAAACTCCTAACTTCGATTGCTACCTCTTTTGCGCCCGCTATTTCATATATCGACTTAGGGAGACCGGGAGTGCGAATATAAGCCTCATATGCTGAATCAAAAATTATCAAACTATTATTTTTTTTAGCGTAATCCACCCATTTCTCTAATTCCTGATGAGACATCACGGTCCCGGTCGGATTGTTGGGGCTGCATAGATAAATAATATCAACCTTAGATTGAGGCAGCTCCGGGCTGAAGTTTTTTTCTGCCACACATTTGAAATAGTTGACTCGGTTGTATCGCCCATCTATAAGAGAGCCGGCCCTCCCGTCTATGACATTATCATCTATGTAAGCCGGATAAGAGGGATCCATAACGCCAATGACACTATCTTGTGAAAGAATATCCCCCAAGTTGCCAAGATCGCATTTTGCTCCGTCGCTAATAAAGATTTCAGAGCTGTCAATGGGAAGGTTTCTTTCGCGATAATCTTTTTGAGCTATCACCTCCCTCAAAAATGAATAACCCTGTTCAGGTCCGTAACCCTTGAAACTTTCAGGTTTGGAAAGTTGATCCACAGCCTCTTTCATGGCTCTTGCAACCGACTTAGGTAACGGACCCGGAATATCGCCGATATCCATCCTAATCAAAGGTAAAACTCCCTTCTCTTCCTTATATTTTGACAATATGCGACTTATCTGAGTAAACAAATAAACACTCGGCAGTTCTTGAAAATTATCATTTACTCTTATCATTTTCGGTTTCTTTATAAATAAAATTTTCCTTCACATACGAATTCGGCCGGACCGGTCATTTTAACCCGATTGGAGTTCTTATCATAGCTTATTTTCAAATCGCCTCCACGAAGTGTCACCTTGATTTCATCCTCAGTGAAACCTTTTCGATAGGAAGCAACTGCGGCAGCACATGCTCCTGTGCCACAAGCCAAAGTCTCCCCTGAACCTCTCTCCCATACTCTCACCCTTATTTCTTTGGGGCCTACAATTTTCACAAATTCAATATTGGCTCTGTCAGGCCATATTTCATGTCGCTCAAGTGAAGGCCCTATAGTCTGTAAGTCAAGGCTTTCAACATCTTCAACAAAAATTACTCCATGGGGATTGCCCATTCCCACTCCTGTGGTGGAAAAAGTCTTACCTGCTGAATATAATAGCTCATCTGCCATTTCCTCATCCTTTGATCCGGCAGCAGGGATTTCTCCCCTTTTAAAATAAGGAGAACCCATGTCTACTTCCACACTTTCAATCTGGTTGTCTGCCCCCCTGATGAGCTTCAGATGCCTTATTCCACTGTTGGTTTCAATTTCAAGAGATGTCTTTTTGGTGAAACCGCGATCATAGAGATATTTGCCCACACATCTTATACCATTGCCACACATCTTGGCCTCTGAGCCGTCAGAATTGAAAATCCGCATTCGGAAATCACTCTTTTCTGAAGGTAAAATCAAAATTAATCCGTCACTTCCCACTCCGAAATGGCGGTCGCTGATTTTTCTTGTTAAAGATGGTAAATTTTCCTCTGTCAACCATGAGGGAGTCTCTCCCCTGAGGCAATCCATATAAACATAGTCGTTGCCGATCCCATGCATCTTGACAAAGGGAACTTCTCTTTTAGATTTCATATTGCAAGGAAAACTTCATTAATAATTGAAATTTGTAAGAAAAGTGAAGTTTTGCCTGCAAATTTATATTTTATTTTGTAATCCCACAAGCTTTTAGGGTTCCGGGATACCCCCAGAGACATAGGGGTCGCCATGGCCAATCTCTTCTATGGGCTCCTCTAGTTTTTGAGTGTGGATCGGAAGGGTGTAAATTAAAGAAAATCCTGCACTGAGGGCTCCTGTGCCATATCCCGGCACGAACCATGGACGCGAATTTTGAGGCAAACTTTGTTTCATCTTGAATCCATAGCGTATATTCCATCCCAAGGAAAACCATTTCCAGATTTTCACTTTAATTCCGGCTACAGCCTGACCGTAAAAAACACTTGCACGTTGGTCGGTTATCGAAAAATGATTGCTTTGACCCCAATAATTCGAATTTATGGTGACATCATTGATGTCGTATTTAAAGGAACTGAACCCGAACCGCAATCCTAAATAAACCTGATAGTCGGGATTGCTTTTATACATGAAATTATAATTCATTCCAAGTTTCCCATAAAATGAGGGTTTCCCTTGATAATGAAAATTTTTGTCAACAGGTTTATTGTCAGCAAATCCTAAACCCAACTCTATCAATGGTTCAAACCAATTATGAAGCGACAAAGAGGCCTGTAGGTCATAGCTGGAATGGCTCTGACCAAAAAGCGACATCAATCCGTCGAAAAAGTTGAAGCCCACACTTGCTGAATAAAGCAATGGATAAACGGGACGTGGCCTAACACTCACTACGGTGTCGAGTTCGGCCATGAATAAAACCGGTTCATCCAGAGGATTGCCATGTTGGTCGTAATAATGAAGAGTAGGTTGAGCCGGTTTGTTGGGATCATTGTCAACAGGAGTGATCTTCTTCTGGGCCAGGGCACAAAGAGCTCCGACTGTCAGAAAGATAATCAATATGTAAAACCTCGTTTTCAATTTTAATATTTTACAATATGCAACCTATTCTCTATCCAATAATCTAAAATTCTCACTCCTCTTCTTCTCCTACCCTGAAATATATTTTAAGGTTTTCAATATTGGCATTCGTGATCTCTCCTGTAGGACAAACTACTGAGTCGATAATGTTAGTGGTGTAATCTATCGACTTCATTTTATAATAATAAACCGTTCCACATGCGGAAGATACAAACATTGGAAGGATATCATAATTAAATGTAATAATATCATTTACAGCGTATTGGCCTAAGAGACCTGTGAGATAATAGATGGCGTAGGTTGTCGACTCCTGATCGATACGGAAGGGCAAGTAGACCTCTGAAAGCCCTCTGACTGAATCGATGAGTATACTATCTCCGGGTGCTCCCACTCCGAAAATAGTGATAGAATCCAGGGCTATGCTTGCAGGAACCTCCTGACTGCTATAAAAACCGGCCAAAGGCAAAGAGTTCTGATTGTCATAACATTCCGATGTGGAACATCCGGCTGCTACTCCTGTTAAGCCACCGATGATCATCAACGGAGCTCCTATTCGCCTAAGACATCTCCATTTATTCTTGTGCTGACAGCCTTTTCGCTTTTTCATTCGTCTAAAAATCTTCCCCGGTCCTTGTTTCCCTATGATATCTCATCTATTCTTTAATCCCCAATCCTTTCGGCGATTTTATAGGAATTGCGTTCAGAAGAATTTCTGATTATTAGCTCACCCATAAATCCTGTCAGGAAAAATTGTAGGCCCATAATCATAGATGCCAATGATAAATAGAAATAGACAGATTTTGTAAGATAAAAATGAAAATTCGGATTGCCGATGCTCACTAATTTCAAGATTATCACAGTCAGAACAGCCACAAATCCAATTAGAAACATGAAAGAGCCAAGAAGTCCGAATATATGCATAGGCTTAACGCCAAATTTGGTCTGAAACCAGAGAGTGCCCAAATCGAGATATCCGTTTACAAATCGGTCAAGACCGAATTTTGTATGGCCATATTTACGAGCCTGATGTTTCACCTCCTTCTCTCCAATATGACCGTATCCGGCATTTTTAGCAAGATAGGGGATGTAACGGTGCATGTCGCCATACACTTCTATATTTTTCACTACCTGACTCCGGTAGGCTTTAAGTCCGCAATTGAAATCATGAAGGTTTTTTATCCCGCTTACCCTTCTGGCAGTCGCATTGAATAGTTTGGTGGGTAGAGTTTTCGACAAGGGGTCATATCTCTTTTTCTTCCATCCCGACACCAAGTCGTAGCCCTCTTCCTTAATCATTCTGTAAAGCTCCGGAATTTCATCAGGACTGTCTTGCAAATCGGCATCCATTGTAATCACTACATCGCCCCTCGCTTCCTGGAAACCCGTATGCAGCGCCGGAGATTTCCCATAATTACGGCTAAAACGTATAGCTCTAATATTTGGATTTATCTCCGACAATTTCCTGATCTGATAAAACGAGCCATCGGTGCTCCCATCGTCGATGAATATGATTTCATAAGTAAATCCGTTTGACTTCATCACTCTCTCGATCCACGATGTAAGCTCCGGAAGAGACTCTTCTTCGTTATATAAAGGAATTACAACGGAAATATCCATTCTTAAGCTGGAAATTCTCTGGCCACCTTAGACGACCTGCTCATGATCAAGGCCATTAAGAGTGATAGGATGGAACCGCAAAAACACGTGAACCAAGCCATCGTTGTCAGAAATTGCAAACCTGTAGGAAGCAAATGAGCATCCATTGCTCGGCGCATCATTTCAACCGAATTTTCATACTCCCCTGCCAAGGGTGATGACTCTATGGCTGTCAAGGCATTCCCCACATAAAGGCCCACAAAATCCGGTTCTATAAACACGATGTATAAAGCCGACAAAAACATGCAGATCAAAGTGCCGAAGATTACACTATAAATACCTCCAAGCCAAAGTGAAGAAAATTTATTATAGGAGGGTTCCAGACGACTGATACGCTTGACTTGAAACCATAAAACCACCGGGAAACCCAACATTAACGGGAGCATAAACATCGGAGCAATCGGAAATTTAACGCTCGTAAGAAGACACATTGACATCAGGGTCAAATACAAGCCTATAGGCAAACCGGCCTCCGAGGCATATTTATATATCGATTTCTTTTGCATGCCACAAATTTAATTATTTTTCCTCTCATTTCAACGTTTACTCCCTCCCTTTTATTTCTAGCCTCACCCTTTTTCATTATTTTTGCATCTGATCCAAGACAATCCTTTGATGAACAGTCTTCCGAAATTGGCCCTTTGTGGCATTATCGCTTGCGCCATCGTTATCGCCGTTGGCCTTTATCTCGCATTCAGTTCCGACGCAAATACAAACAGGGTTGAAACTTCTTTACAAGTCAACTCTGCAAAAAAATTTTACCCGGGGCTCGAAACGGTCACTCTTCCCGAAAACCTCCCTAAGCAAGTAAAAGAGTATACGGGATTTACAATTTCCTTCAATAAAGATAACCACACTCCCAACTATGTAGCCTGGGAGTTGCTCGGTTCGGAAGTGACCAATGAGAAAAGTCGCTCAAACAATTTCTGGCAAGACCCTGAAATAGAAGGATGTCCGGCTCATCGGGATTATTCATATTCTGGTTTCGATCGGGGACACATGTGTCCGGCTGCCGACCAAAAATGGAGCCAACAAGCCATGGAAGATTGTTTTGTGATGGCAAATATGTGTCCCCAAGACCATAGCCTGAACGCCGGAGCTTGGAACACTCTCGAAAACAAAGAAAGACAATGGGCTCTCCGCGACTCTGCAATCATGATTATAGCCGGACCTATCTATCAACCCTCCAACACAAAAAGAATCGGAGAGGCTGGAGTGAGAGTACCATCGGCTTTCTTCAAGGCATTTCTTGCCCCCTATGTTGAGGAACCCAGAGCAATTGCTTTTGTTTATCCAAATATGTCAGCGCCAGGCAACATGCAAGATTATGCTATGTCGATAGACGACCTGGAAGATATCACGGGGTATGATTTCTTCCCTTCTCTACCCGATGAAATTGAAAACAAAGTAGAGGCTTCATTCTCATTCAAAGAATGGAATAGAAGATAAGTATCCTCACTCTTCTTTTTCGTCTACAAATAATTCAATATGTCTGAATCTTCCACCATAGCTGCTATCTCAACCCCTCCAGGAGTGGGAGGGATTGCCGTAGTCAGAGTCTCGGGCCCCCGGGCAATTGAAATTGTTGGAAAAGCTTGGAGAGGCGTTAATCTTGAGGAGACCCCTTCTCATTCTGCACATTTAGGAAAGTATTTCACTATTGGCGGCCAGCTTCTCGATGAAGCAGTAGCTACAGTTTTCAGAGCTCCGACTTCATTCACCGGTGAAAACGTGGTGGAAATCTCAGTGCATGGATCTTCCTTCATTCAAAGGGAACTGCTAGCCGATCTCATTGAACGAGGCGCACGTATTGCCAATCCGGGTGAATTCACTCAACGAGCTTTCTTAAACGGCAAGATGGACCTGGCCCAAGCGGAAGGCGTGGCTGACCTTATCGCCTCGTCGTCAAAAGCAGCCCATGATATGGCGATTAACCAAACGCGAGGAACTTTCTCCAAAGAATTCAACCTACTGAGAGACAAATTAATAGAATTCGCATCATTAATAGAACTTGAGCTCGACTTTTCTGAAGAAGAGGTGGAATTTGCCGATAGGGTGAAGCTCGTCACCCTATGCCAAGAGATACTTGGGAAAATAGATTCTCTAATAGCCTCATATAATCGTGGGGCAGTTCTAAAAAACGGTGTGCCAGTAGTGATAGCGGGCATTCCGAATGTGGGTAAGTCCTCCCTTCTAAATAATATTTTAGGCGACGAGAAGGCAATAGTAACAGATGTGGCTGGAACTACGCGTGACACTATTGAAGACATTATTGAAATCAATGGCATCCTTTTCAGATTTATTGACACTGCAGGGCTCAGAGAATCCGAGGATAAAGTAGAACGCTTAGGAATAGAAAGAGCGCGTCAAGCATTGGAAAAGGCCTTTGCGGTTATTTGGATTTTCGATCCCACACAACCTCTGCCTCCTCAATGGGACAATTTCCTCAAGTTCAAAGAGACAAATCCCGATAAACCCATCCTCATTTTGCAATCAAAAGCGGATATAGAAGTAAATCAGGATCTAAACCTAGAAAATATTGGCAGGGACAAAGTAAATCAGGATATAAATTCTGAAAGTATTAGCAGTAACGGAATAAAGGAAGATATAAAATTAGGAAATATTGGCAGGGACGAAGTAAATCAGGATATAAATTCAGAATGTATTGGTAGCAACGGAATAAATCATGATATAAATTCAGAAAGTACTGACAGAGAATATGAAATTCATAATATTTCTACGGACATAATTCAATTTTCCTCTAAGACAAAACAAGGCCTCGAGACAATAATCCATCGTCTAACTTCGCTTGTCTCAGGTAATATTAATCCATCTAACGACATATTGGTCTCCAACGTGCGCCATCTTGAAGCATTAAAAAAAGCATCCCAATCCCTTTCCAGAGCCCTATCGGAACTCTCCTCTAATTTAAGCGGCGACCTGATAGCCCAAGACATCCGCGAAGCCATCTCCCATCTTTCCCTCATAACCGGCTCTATTTCCTCCACCACCCTCCTCCATTCAATCTTCTCCCGCTTCTGCATCGGCAAATAGGTAATTACTTGAAAATCATATAATTAGCTAATAAATAACAAGAAACGCCTCTTTTTCGAGGTGTTTTTTATTGGTCATTTTTTCCGATTTTGACCCATTTTAGCCCTTTTTCGTCACTTTTTGTACCGCAGTTGTACC